>CAYOXR010000416.1:0-6945 GCA_964407955.1 uncultured bacterium
CCATGGTGATGAGCGCAGGCGACGCGGCGCAGTTCATGCTGGCCTACCTCGGCGACGGCGCTGCGGAGACGGGACGAATCCTGCGACCCGCCACCGTGACCCGCATGCGGAGCACGTTGTTCACCAACCTTCCCGGGCTGCCCGGCAACGCCTACGGCTTCTGGGAGGGGGCCGCCCACGGCGAGCGCATCCTGGGACACGATGGCGACACCATGCGCTTCCACACCAAGCTGGCGCTGCTGCCAGAACGCGGCGTCGGCCTCTACCTGGCGACCAACGCTCCCGGCGGAGTCAGGCTGCGCGCCGAGCTGTGGGAAGCCTTCCTGGACCGCTTCTACCCGGCAGCGCCGACCGCGCCGGCGCAAGACGGTATGCCGGTGGCGCGCTACGCCGGGCTGTACGGCAGCAACCGCGTGGCGGCCACCACCGCCGGCAAGGTGGCGGCACTCTTTCAGAACCTCGCCGTGCAGGTCGACGACAACGCCCTCGTTACCGTGTACGGGGAGGAGCGGCGCTGGCTGCCACAGGGGGGCGGGGTGTTCGCCGACGCCGAGCGCGAAGGAGCGGAGCTGGTGTTCGTAGACGACGGCGGGCGGATGGCGGTCTACGTCGGCGAAGCGCCGATGCAGGTCTTCCGAAGGCTTCGCTGGTTCGAGCGCCCGGCGTTCCATGCCGCCCTGCTGGGCGGGGCCCTGCTTGTGCTGCTCGCGGGCGTGATCGGTCTGCCACTGGGAGCGTGGCAGGCACGCAGGCGAGGCGTCGAGGCCGTCGTCGCCGCAGAGCGCACACGCTGGTTGGCGGTGGCCACCGCCGGCTTGTTCCTGTGTGGTGCGCTCCTGTTCGCGGCCTCCATGACGGATCCGCTGCGTCCCGCGTTCGGGGCGCCGCCGCTGATGGTGGCTGCGCTGGCGGTCGGCGTGGTGGCCGCGCTGGCGGCGGCGGCGCTGCTCATGATGACGGTGTTCGTCTGGCTGCTCGGCTGGTGGGGCACGCCCACGCGCCTGGCGGTGAGCGCGGTCACGCTGGCTGGGCTGATCATGGTGTGGCAGCTGGACTTCTGGAACCTGCTGGGTTTCAGGCTGTGACGGCGCCGCCGGGAGCGGCCGGGCGCGAACACGCGTGCCGCGCAGCAGCAACGGGAGGGCGCCATGGAGCCTGAATATCCGTACGCCATCAACCCGGACGTGATGTTCGCCGGGCTGCAACGCGTCGACGTTCCCGCGCTGGCCGCCGGCGTGACCCACGTCTGGTTCAACCAGGCGTTGTGCCGCATCAACGACTGCGAGGTGTGTCTCGGCGTCTTCAAGGGCGGCACCTTCCACTGGCACAAGAACGACGAAGAGGACGAGTTCTTCTTCGTTCTCGAGGGCCGCTTCACGATCGAAACCGAAGGCGAGAGCGTTACCCTCACCAGGCATCAGGGATACCTCGTCCCGCGCGGCGTTCTGCACCGCACCAGCGCGCCCGAGCCCGCCACCGTTCTCATGACGGGGGCTGCCAGCACGGCACACGCTCGCGACGATACGTGGACCTGAGCCGCCCAGGACAATAGGCTCTGGAACGGCAACGCCAGCCGTTCGTACACTGACGCCGCAAACCCGCAACACCCGGACGGGCGTGACTCCAGCCTCCAAGTGAGCCGCAGGGCCATGCGCAAGCACGTACGTGGGGTGCTGCGGTCGCTTCCTCGCAACCGGCCGGAGCGTCACGTGACTCGCAGGGGGAAGCGGGGAGGAGACGTCGATGCATGTGTGCGCCCGGAAGTCCGTCGTGCTGTGCGCCATCCTCGCGCTCGCCATACCCGCCTTCGCCGCAGGAGGCACCGTCGTCGAGGTGACCGTCCATGGTTCCAGCCTGGAGGGCAACCTCAGCGGCACCTCCCCCGACAGGACCGTCGCTGTCTACCTGCCACCCGGCTACGGTCGAGACACCGCGGCCCGTTACCCGGCGCTCTACCTTCTCAACGGCAGCATTGGAGACAACCGAATGTGGCTCGACACATGGAGCGTCGGCGAGGCCGCGGACACGCTCATCGCCACCGGAGCCATCGAACCCCTCATCATCGTCATGCCCGATGCCAGGAATGCGTACCCTGCCAACCTCTACGTGAACTCTCCGGTCACCGGGAACTGGGACGATTACATCGCCAGCGACCTCGTCGGCTACGTCGACGCGCACTACCGGACGATCGCCCGCCCCGAGGACCGCGCCATCGCCGGGCACGGCATGGGTGGGTTCGGCGCGCTCTCCATCGCCACGGGGCACCCCGAAACGTTCCGGGTCGTGTACGCGATGTCCCCGTGGCCCATCGGGCTGCAGGCGACAGAGTTCTCCATGCTGTCACCGTTCGCCTTTCTCTCGGCAGCCGAAGCCGTGTCGAACGAGGCGCCACCGAGCACGTACCCCGAGCTCGCGGCGATGGCCGCCTTCCTCTCGCCGAACCCGGACAATCCACCTTCCTACATCGACCTGCCCTACGAACGCGTGGGCAACCAGCCTCATAGAATCGACGCCGTCTGGAACGAGTGGCTCGCCCACACCCCCCTCGCGATGGTCGCCGCGCATGCCGGTGACCTGCGGCGCTACAACGGCATCGCCTTCGACGTCGGCACCTTTGACTCGGAGGACATGCTCGTCGACACGCACGCCTACTCTGAAGCCCTGACGCGAGCGGGCATCGCGCACCGCTTCGACGTCTTCGTAGGCGGGCACTTGGACAAGGTCAAAGCCAGGCTCCAAGCCGCGGTCCTGCCCTACATCTCCCAGAAGCTGGCCGCTCCCGGCCCGCAGGGCGCCAACGCCAGATGACCGAAGAGGGTCAACCGTCCTGCTTGCGGAAGCCGGAGCGGAAGAACGAAACGAGGGGGGCCAGCCCCACGATCGATCCCATGCACGACGGCTCTCCTCGCGGCGCTCCTAGATTGCGTGCTGCACGTCACTGGTGGGCGATGACGGGTTCGAACCGCCGACCTACCGCTTGTAAGGCGGCCGCTCTCCCACTGAGCTAATCGCCCGCGCGCTCGGACTGGCCCCACAGTGAGAGGCGGGCCGACGCCATTATCGCATCGGCGTCGCCCCGCGCCTCGTGTGACGTCGTTGATCTGGCCGTTCGGCACGTGAGGGTGAACGCTCCGCTCTGCGGGCGGCCGTCGCATGCGGTCCCGGACCACGTGCTGCCCTGCAGGTCTCACACGAACGATCCCGTGACGCCGTTGGAGAACGCACGGGTCGGGTTGTCGTCAGGCCGTCGGAGCCGACGCCCGTGTCGTGCGTGCAGGGCTAGCGGGTGAGTGAAAAGGTGCCGGAGATCCCGCCGCTGACCGTACCGGACCACGTGTTGCCCGCAAGGTTGCCGATGAGTTGGCTGGGAGTGCTGTAGCTGGTGAAGTCGCAGGTGATGTTTTCGGCACTGGTTGCCGTGTTGTGCGTGCACGTGCCCGTATAGGCGTTTCCCGGGACGGCGAGCTGGAAGGCCCAGTCGTTGGGGGTGCTCGTGCTGGTGATGGTCGCCTGGGTGTAGACCGAGGTTCCGGTTATCAACATGCCTCCGGTGTAGATCCCGGTAGGGTCGAACGCGGTCGTGCTACAGCCTGCAAGTGCGAGTAGAAGCGCCGCGCCGACGAGCGCGAAAACGGACCTCATGGTTCTCATGTGTCGACCCTAGTCTCGCGCGGGCGGGTACAAAGTGATTTCCGTTACAATAGAAGCTCCGTCTTCCGCGACCACGCTATGAGCCATGGTGTATCATAAGAGCGTGGCGAGAAGGAGCGATCGTCGTGCGTCCCATGCATGAGCTACTGTCCCTGACAGGGAATCGGGCGTTGGTGACGGGCGCCGCGTCGGGGATCGGACGGGCGGTGGCACTGCGGCTGGCCGAGGCCGGCGCGACGCTGGTGCTGGTCGACCGAGACGAAGCGGGGCTGTGCGCAACGGCCGAGCGTGCCGAGTCGCTGGCGAGGACGGCTGCGCCGGTCTGGGAGGTCGTGGACCTCGGCACGCGCGCGCCGATCGACGCGCTGTGGCAGCGTCTCGACCCGGTCCCGTCGGTGCTCGTCAACGTGGCCGGCAGCTACCCCTTCGCGCCGTTCCTGAGCATCGACGAGGCGGGCTATCGCAACGTCATGGGCGTCAATCTGGATGCCGTGTTCTGGATGTGTCAGGCGATGATCCGGTTGCGCGGACGGGACGGGGGCAGCATCGTCAACGTCGGCTCCGTCGAGGCGGTGATGCCCTTCAAGGCGGGCCTCGCGCACTACGGCCCGGCGAAGGCCGGCGTCATCGCCTTGACGCGCGCGCTCGCCCGTGAGCATGGCGGCAACGGCTTCCGAATCAACGTTGTGGTGCCGGGCTGGATCGACACGCCGGGCACCAGGCGCGTGGCACGCGAGGTGCTGCAGTTCAAGCTGGGGCGCCTGGCCGAAGGGCTCGACTACACGCGCCGGCTTCCACTCAAGCGTCAGGGCGATGCCGACGAGGTCGCCCGCGTCGTGGCGTTCCTGGCGAGCGGGGCCGCCTCGTACATGCTGGGTGCCGTGGTGGCGGTGGACGGAGGCTTCCTGTCGGCTTGAGCGTGTTCCTGCGCTCGGTGGCGGGCGCCGAGCGGCGATCCGTCGCATACTGGACCAACCATGGATCCAAGGCGGTCCCCGGGCCCCCGGAAGCTTTCGGAGCCGGCCCTTGCCTGACGCGGCCTCGCGCGACGACGCGGTGGCGGGAGGCGCTCGGCCGCAGGCGATCATCGTCGGTGCCGGGCCGGCGGGCCTGGCGGTGGCGGCCTGCCTGGAACGCCGAGGCGCGCCGTACGTGGTGCTGGAGCGATCGCCGCGAGCCGCCGCATCGTGGCGGCGCCACTACGACCGCCTCCACCTGCACACCCACAAGCGCAACTCGTCGCTTCCCCACGCGCCGTGGCCGCGCTCGGCGCCGGCGTACCCGGCGCGTGACGACGTGGTCGCCTACCTCGAGGCCTACGCCGCGGCCCTGGCGGCGCCGCCGCGCCTGGCGGAGCCGGTCGAGCGCGCGGTGCGCCAGGGGGACGGCTGGCAGGTGCAGACCGCGCGCTCGCGCTACCTGGCACCGCACCTGGTCGTCGCCACCGGATTGAACGACGTGCCGCGGCGCCCCGCCTGGCCGGGCCTCGACGCCTTTCCCGGCCCGGTCCTGCACAGCTCGCAGTACGCGAACGGCAGCGCCTTCCGCGGTGAGGCAGTGCTGGTGGTCGGCTTCGGCAACTCCGGCGGCGAGATCGCGCTGGACCTCGCCGAGCACGGTGCACGGCCGACGCTGGCGGTGCGCGGGCCGGTGAACGTGGTGCCGCGGCGCCTGCTGGGGCGGCCGATCGAGGAGATCGCCGGCTGGCTCGAGCGGCTCCCGCCGGCCCTCGCCGACGTGGTGGGACGCGCCGCGAGGCGACTGCGCTTCGGCGACCTGGAGCGCTACGGCTTGAGCTTCCCGCCGCAGTCTCCGAGCCGGCAGGTGCGGGAGCGAGCGCGCATCCCGCTCATCGACGTGGGCACGGTGGCGATGATCCGTCGCGGCACCATCCGCGTCCGACCCGGCGTTCGGGGCCTGGAGGGCTCGCGGGTGCGCTTCGTCGACGGCGTCAGTGAAGGGTTCGACGCCATCGTGCTGGCCACCGGCTACCGGCCGGGCTATGCGGCGTTCCTGGACACGGGTGGGGCGCTCGACGGCACGCTGACGCTGCCGCGGGCGCCGGGCCTGCACTTCTGCGGTTTCACGGTGACGGTGGGCGGCACGCTCTCGCGTATCGCCCGCGAGGCCGCCGCCATCGCCCGCGCCATCGCGCCTCAGCCCGGCTCGAACCCGGCGGGGTCGTAACGCCCGAGGGTGCCGAGAGCGACCGCCGGGCAGGCGCCCGCCAGCACCCAGCGCCTCGCGGCGGCGGGGACGGGTTGCGCCCAAGCGGCGCCGGACGCTACCTCGTCGGCGCTCAATGCAGAGGCAGCACGTACACCTTGATGTCGGTGTCCCGCAAGGCGTCGGCCACGATCTGCGGGTCGAAGTCCCCCTGGTGGTACGGCACGGCCACCCTGGGGTGGATGAGCCGGAAGCACTCGGCGGCGTCCTGAGGCGTCATCGTGAACGGCAGGTTGATGGGCAGGAAGGAAACGTCGACACGGCCCAGATCGCGCATCTCGGGGACGCACTCGGTGTCGGCGCCGATGTGCACGACGACGTCGCCGAAGCGCACCAGGTAGCCGTTCCCCGCGCCCTTGGGATGGTAGGGCTGGCCGTTGGGCCGCTTCTGGCGCACGTTGTACGCCGGGACCGCCTCGACGTGGATGTCGCCGACGCTGGCGGACTCGCCGTTGCGAAGCACGATCGCCTCCTCGCCGAGCCGGTCGGCGCTGACCGGGTCGAGCAGGAAGCGCGTGCCCTCCTTGCGCACCGCCGTGATGGCGGCCTCGTCGTAGTGGTCGACGTGGTCGTGCGTGACCCAGATCCAGTCCGCCTTGGGTTGCTTCGCGTAGTCCGCCACCTTCCCGTAAGGGTCGACATGGACGACCATGCCGGCGACGTCGAAGCGCAGCGAGGCGTGGCCGAGCGGCGTGATGACGAGCCGTCCGAGCGTGGTGTCGAACGTCAGGGCATCCTGCGCGCCGGCAGCCCCGCCGCCCAGCAACGCGATCGTGAGCAGGTAGGCATATCTGTTCATGATCCCTCCTGGGCGCCCGGAGCGAGCCCTTCGCCGGCGAACGCCTGGTGGCGGGCCGATCCGATGGGCCGCGCCATGCTCCACGCTAGCGCCTTTGCGGTGGGCGAGGTGGAACCGGCCGACAGGGCCAGCGGCGAGGCGTGCCTGCGAGGCCCGCTGGGGCGGCCGGCGCGCGCCTCAGGCCGGCACGCTGAGCCCCACGTGGCGGCCAGGGGTGCCACGCAGCACGCCCCACAACACGCGTGCCTCGCGCAGCGCCCGGTCCGCCC
>CAYOXR010000417.1:0-5305 GCA_964407955.1 uncultured bacterium
GCACGTCCTGATCGGTGAGGCCGGGGATGATGGGGGCGATGTTGACACCCACCGGCACGCCGGCCTCGGCCAGCCGGGCGACGGCGTCCAGTCGCCTCTCGATGGTGCTGGTGCGCGGCTCGAGTCGTTGCCGCAGCGACGGGTCGAGGGTGGTGATCGACAGCGTCACGCGCGCGCCATTCCAGGTCGCCATCTCCGCAAGAACGTCCACGTCGCGCGTCACCAGGGCGTTCTTGGTGATCAGCCCGACGGGATTCCTGAAGCGGGCCAGCACTTCGAGGCAGCCGCGCGTGATGCCGAGCTTGCGCTCCACTGGCTGGTACGGGTCGGTCACGCCGGAGAGGGCGAGGATCTGCGGATGCCAGCGCCTGGACGCCAGCTGCCGTTCGAGCAGCGCCGGCGCTGCGCGCTTGACCAGGATGACGCGCTCGAAGTCGAGGCCGGCGGACAAGCCCAGGTACTCGTGGGTCGGGCGGGCGTAGCAGTAACTGCAACCGTGCTCGCAGCCCCGATACGGGTTGACGCTGGCGTCGAAGCCGACGTCGGGGCTGCTGTTGGTGCTGATGACGGTGCGCGAGGTGTCGTGCAGGTAGCGGGTCCTGACCTTCAGATCGTCCTCGGTGATCTCCTCGGGGTCGAGCACGATCTCGATCTCGGTGAAACGGTTGACGGGGTCGAAGCGGGCGCCGCGCCCCTTGGGCGCCCGCGGATCGCTTGGCGGCATGGCGTCATGCTAGCAGCGGCGAGCTCGCTGCGCGTCGGCGACAGCGTCGGGTCAATCGGGGCGTCGAGCCAGACGCCACACGGCGACCCCTTGGAACAGCGCTGCGAAGGCGAGCAGAATGAGCAGCGGCCGCCATGTCTGCGCCACCCCCGCGCCGCGAAGCAGCACCGCCCGGTAGGCGTCCATCGCCCAGGCGGTGGGCATCACGTGGCCCACCGTGCGGAATGCCGCCCCGGTCACCTCCAACGGAAACCAGGCGCCGCCCAACCCGGCCAGCACGAACATCGCTATCAGGGACCAGGCCACCACCTGCTCCTCGGTGCGGGCGAAGGCGCCGAGCAGCATGCCGAGACTGGCCGCCCAGAGCGCCAACGCGACGCTCACCAGCCCCGTCGCGAGCGGACTAGCGAGGTAGTGCACGCCCAACGCCAACTGCCCGAAGGCCTCCAGCACCAGCACCTGTACCAGCACCAGGGCGACCATGGCCAGCGTGTGCCCGCCCAGGATGACGGCCCGGGAGGTGGGCGTGGTCGCCAGCCGGGCGAGCGCCCGGTTCTTGCGCTCGATGACCAGCACCATGGCCGACAGGATCAGGCCGTAGACGGCGAATTGCACGATCATGCCTGGCGACGCCTGGTCGTAGGGGCCCTCGTTCGTCGATGAGGCTCCGACGGCTCCGGCCCGTGCCGTCTCGACGGCCAGTGCCAGCGGTGGCGACCGCCAGGCATCGAGGACGCCGGCGACATCGGGGGCGCCGCCTTGGATCGCACCGCCACCCACCGCCAAGGTGCCTGCAACCGTGGCCGCCACGCGCTGCGCCGCGAGGAACCGCTGTACCGCCGCGTCGACCGCCTGGACGGCTGCCAGTCCGTCCTGCGTGTTGCCGTCAGCGACCAGCGTGACGGCCTCGGGCGTGCCTGCCTCCAGCGCCGCGCCCCATCCCGGTGGGATCCGCAGCACCCCGGCGTAACCGCCGCGTCGCACCAGGTCGTCGATGTAGCGGGCCTGCAGGCGGTCGAGCGTCTCGGGCCTCACCGCGCCAGCGTCCGCCAGCCCGAGCTGCAGCCGCCGCGACAGGACGCTGCCATCGGAGTCGACCACGCCGAGCTGCATGCGGGCGTCGTGCGTGGTGGCCCCGGTGCTGGGAATGGCCAGACCGAAGAAGAGCGTGAAGGCCACCGGCATGAGCAGCAGGAAGATGAGCGAACGCCGATCGCGGACCACTTGCAGCAGGTCCTTGCCTGCAATCGCCAGCAGCTTCACGACACCGCCCCCTGTGAGAAGCGTCGCCTCATGATCGGCACGCCGACCGCCAGGCAGGTCGCGCCGATGGCGAGGGTGACCGCCAGTGGCAGGGCCATGGAGGCGACACCGCGGCCGTCGAGGCAGGCGCGCCACGCCGCCATCGCCCAGCCTTGGGGCGTGAACCGAGACGCCAGCTCGAACCCGGCCGGGAGGCTGGTGAACGTCGAGGTCATGAGGCCGCCGATCATGCCGGTGGCCGTCAACACCACGCCGAACATGGGGCCCGTCTGTCGGCTGTTGCGCACGAAGGCCACCAGCAGCACGCCGAAGCCGGCCGCGGCCAGCACCATCGCCGCGCTGGCCAGGACCACCGGCAGAGGTCGGCCCCAGCGGATGCCGAAGACCAACGACGACACGCTCAGGAGCACCGCTACCTGCACCAGCAGCGTCACTGCCGTGCCCAGGAACTTGCCGGCCAGTACGGTGGTGGTGGTCGTGGGCGTGGTGTAGAGGCGCGCCAGCGTACCTTCCTCCTGCTCACGCAGGAAGCTCGAGGCGCCGTAGGCACCGGTGAAGAACACGAAGAAGATCATCATGGCGCCCATCACCTGGGCTGCCATGCGCGTGACGAACGAAGGGGAATCCCCTTGCGGCATCGCCACGTCGACGGCGCGGTTGCGCATCGCACGCGTCGCGCTCATGGCGAAGTTGGCCGCGGCTCGCCCGGCCAGCGCGCTCGCGGCCGGTCCGGTGACGTGGACGGCGGTCAGGCGCGCCGCCAGCGCGCTCCCGGAGAACGTATCGAGGGCACGTTGGACGACGTCACGGGCCACGCCCGCACCGAGCGGGCGTGCCGGGTCGGTGAAGAGCGAGGCGGTGGCCGAGGGGACCTCGTCGAGCATCGCGGCGCTGAAGTCCGCCGGGATCACCAGCGCTGCACCGGCATCGCCGCGCGTGACCATGGCGCGTGCCGCATCGGCGCTATCGGCGGTGACGATGTGGAGCAGCGGGGCGAGCTCGGGCCGTGACAGTCCCGCCACGAGCATGCGCCCTGCGGCCAGCGGGGCCCCGGCGGGCGGCACGTCGAGGTCGGCGACTGCCACCGTGACCGTGGCGATCTCGGGCGTCCCGGACGGGGAGCTGAAGGCGAAGTAGATGAGCCCGGTCAGGAGCAGGGGGGCGCCCAGCATCATCACCAGCAACAGTCCGCTGCGGAACTGACGGCGCACGTCTCTCCAGGCCAGTGCCGCGAGCTTCACGGCCGCTCAGTCCCTCAGCGCGCGGCCCGTGAGCTGCAGGAACACCGACTCGAGGTTGGGCTCGGTGATGACCACGGAACGCACGGGAACGTTTCTGGCAGCGGCACGCGCGAATAGCGAGGGCAGCGCCGTGGTGCTGTCGTCGGCGAGCAGGCGCACGTGGTCGTCTCCACGCGATGGAACCTCGACCCGCACGCCGGGGAGGCCGTCGAACGCCTCGTGGGGTTCGGTGGCACCGGCCGGGCTGGCGAGCTCGAGGTCGATCACGTCGCGCTCGCCGACGATGCGCACCAGCTCCTCGTGCGTGCCCAGGGCGATGAGGCGACCCTTGTCGAGGATGCCGATGCGGTGCGAGAGCTCCTGGGCCTCCTCCATGTAGTGGGTGGTGTACAGGACGGTCGTGCCGGAGCGGCTCAGCGTTCGCACGTAATCGAGGATGGCGCGTCGGCTCTGCGGGTCGATGCCCACGGTAGGCTCGTCGAGCATCACGACGTCCGGCGCATGCAACAGAGCCGCGGCGATGTTGAGTCGCCGCTTCATGCCGCCCGAGAAGGTGTCCACGCGGTCGCGCTGGCGTTCGGCCAGCCCCACGATCGCCAGCAGGTCGTCGCACCGTCTGCGAAGGGCGTTGCCGCCGAGCCCGTACATGCGCCCCCAGAAGATGAGATTCTCGCGTGCGCTGAGATCGGGATACAGTGCCACGTCCTGTGGCACCACGCCGAGCGCCGCGCGCGCCGCGGCGCTGCCGGCCGGATGGCCAGCGATGGTGGCTCGGCCGGCGTCGGGCCGCAGCAGGCCGGCGAGCATGCTCATGAGTGTGGTCTTGCCCGCCCCGTTGGGGCCGAGCAGGCTGAAGAGCTCGCCCTCGCGGACCTCGAGATCGACGGCGTCGACGGCAACGGTTTCGCCGAAGTGCTTGCTGAGCCCGGTGACCACCACGGCGTTCCTCACAAGACTCTCCCCTCCAGGGCCTGACATCGCGCGATGATGCGCCGCCCCGCCGCCGGCGGCAAGTGTCGGATGTCCTAGAGGCGGCCCCCTCGTGACAGGAGGGGAACCGGCACGGCGCCGCAGGGAGTAGGATTCATCCGTGCGACGTTTTCGCTTCGATCGCGCGACCGGCCATCCAGTCGATGCTTACGGAAGTCGGGGGGTGGTCGCGCGCGGCGTTCAGCACACTCCAGCAAGGCTGGTGGTGACCAGCCTGTGGCTCGAGCCGGAGGCGCAGATCGGCATTCACGACGCGGTCGTCGATCAGCTGTTCCTGGTGGTCGAGGGGGCGGGCTGGGCGCTGGACGCTGCGGGGCGGCGGACGCCGGTGGCGGCCGGCGAGGCGCTGTTCTGGCACGCCGGCGAGTCGCACGGTGTGGGAAGCGACGGCGGCCTGGCGGCATTGGTCCTGGAAGGCGAGGGGCTCGATCCCGAGGCGCACCTGGTTCCGGTGGAGCATGCCGCGCCGTGAACTCAGGTGAACGGTTCCAGGTCCTCTTCGTTGAGGGTCAACATGCTGTCACCGGTGTCGATGACCACGCGCCGCACCCGGGGGTTTCGGCGCACGACTCGCCCTTCCAGCAGCGTGCCGCGAGCCAGGCGCCGTTCTCCACCGCCCACCTGCCAGCCGTAGGCGTACCTGCGCACCCTGAACCGCCGGACAACGCCCTGGGCCATGGCGTGCCCTCCTTTCTACGTCCTGAACTCGACAATCGTCGCTCTGGCCGCTGCCGGCCGCGACGGCGCCGTATGCTGTTGGCAAACTGCGTCGAGGTTAGGGAATGATCGGCCTCGATCCCAGGGGCGTATGTCCCGGACGCGCGATGCCGGCGTCGCCAGTCTGGTGCGGCGCTCTCGCCTTTCTCACGGATCTCACCGGTAGATTGGTCCGTTATGTCTGATTCGAATTCCGCCCGGCGCCGCGGCGGCTCAAAGGACACCACCGCGAAGAAGCCGAGCTGGCAGCGACGTGTGTGGCGTGAGGTGCGGGGCTACCTCGAGGCGCTGGTCATCGCCTACCTCGTCGTCACCTTCCTGTTCACGACGGTCGGCGTCGTGGGCTCCTCGATGGAGCCCACCTTGAACG
>CAYOXR010000418.1:0-2684 GCA_964407955.1 uncultured bacterium
TCCACCGTCGTGAGCGGAACCGGTCCCGGACCCGGCGAGGTGTTCATGAGCATCGGCAGATGCAGCAGCCCGAACACCGCACGGTAGAGCGGGGCGGCGGCCTCGAGCAGCGGCCAGCGCTCCCCGAAGGGCACGAGGTGCACCTTGTCGTAGCGATCGAGGACGCGGTCCCCGGCCACGCTGAAGGCGCTGTCGTACTCGTGGCTGCCGCTCACCGCGCGGCCGCCGACGATGAAGTCGGCGCCGGCGGCGCTGGCCTGGATGGCGTCGCGGGTGCCCCGCCCGAAAGGCCCGTCGACGATGTAGCCGATCACGGCACCCTCCGGCCACACAACGTAGTCCGGCGTGGAGGCCATGTGCGCAGCCGCGCCGCGCGTGAGGCCGGTGTAGATCGACAGGTCGCCGGCCGGGCTCACGGCGCGACCGAAGGGATCCACATTGCCCTGTACCAGGACGGCGCTCTGGTTGGGAGCCGGCACCGGCCGGCGCAGGATGGCCGCGCCCCACAGCATGCAGCCGCCGACCAGCACCACCGCCAGCGTGGGCGCCAGCCAGCGGGCGGCCGCCGAAGGAGGACGGCGCGGCGCCAGCGGCCCCGCCGGCACGCTCACGAACGGCGCGGCCAGGAGCGCGGCGGCGACGCACGCCACCAGGCTGAGGCCGTACACGCCGAGGGTGTCGGCCGTCTGGGCGGCGGGCGTGCCGAGCCAGAGGTAGCCGAGCGTGCCCCACGGGAAGCCCAGATAGCCCTGCGTCCGTGCCCACTCCATCAGCACCCACAGGCCCGGAACGAGCCACAGCGTGCCCGGGCCGCGCCCGCCGAGGAGCCGCGCCAGGGCGGTGACCACGCCCCAGAACAGGCACAGCGCGGCGAGCATCAAGGGAAACACCGCCCAGAAGAAGGGGCCGAGCATGGACGGCTGCGAGAAGCTCCTCGGAAGCCACAGGATGTAGATGGCGAAGAACGGCAGCGCGAACGCCGCGCCCAGCCAGAACGCGCGCCGAACGCTGGGTGCCCGGGCCACCACCACGAACAGCGGTACCAGCGCCAGGAACAGCGGCCACACACCGGTCGGAGGCAGAGCCTGGCTGAGCAGGGCGCCGGAGATCGCCGCCAGGAGGACCGAAGGCATGCGGCTCAGGGTAGCACCGGCTCCCGAAGGTGCGGTGAGGGCCGTCAGCGCTCGGCGAGGAGCGCCGCCAGCAGCGCCACACGTTCCAGCGTGGCGTCGAGGCGGATGTGCTCGTTGCGGGCGTGCGGGCCCGCCCCCACCGCTCCCATCCCGTCGAGCGTGGCGATGCCCAGCGACGACGTGAACGAACCGTCGGAGCCGCCGCCCACGACGCCACCCTTCAGGGACAGGCCGAGCTGCTCGCCGAGCGCCTGCACCTCCGACCACAGCGCCGCGTTGCGCTCGGTCTGCTCCAGCGGCGGCCGGTTCAGGCCGCCCGAGACGGACACGCGCACGCGCTGGTCGCGCGGCCGGTAGGCGTGGAGGACGCGCATCACCCGCTCGGCCTCGGCGGCCTGCAACACGCGCAGGTCGACGTCCGCCTCGGCGCTTTCGGCGATGACGTTGCCGGTGGTGCCGCCGTGCGCCACCGTCACGTTGACGGTCGTCCCCCGCTCGCCGTCGGCCTGGTCCTCGACATACAGCAGCAGGTGCGCCAGCTCCCGCAACGCGCTGGCGCCGTCGCCCGGGTTGTTGCCGGCGTGGGCGCTCCGGCCCTCGAGGCGCAGGTGGATTTGGCCCACCCCCTTGCGACCGATCTTGAACGCGCCGTCCTCACGGCCGGGCTCGAGCACGAGCACGCGCGCGTGCTGCCGGGCGAGCTCCTCGATCAGCTCGCGCGAGTGGTGGCTGCCGGTCTCCTCGTCGGACGTGACCAGTAGCGTCACCGGCCCGCGCCACTGCAGCCCTGCGCGCTCGACGGCGCGCGCGGCGTGGATAGCGGTGGCGATGCCCGCCTTCATGTCCAGCACGCCGGGCCCGGAGACGCGGTCGCCGTCTCGCCGGAAGGGCATCTCGGCGAGCGTGCCGCGCGGCCACACGGTGTCGTAGTGCGTGAGCAGCAGCGTGTCGCCGCCACGCTCAGGACCGCCACGGCGGGCGATGAGCACGTCCCCGGCGTCGTGCCTGGCGTGGCGCTCGACGCTCCAACCGTCGCCGCCGAGCTGCTCGGCCAGGTCGCCTGCGAGGGCGTCGCAGAGGTCCTTGTCGCGGGTCGGCGACTCGTGCGTCACCAGCGTCTCGAGGCTGCCGAGGTAGGCGTCGGCGTCGTCGCGAATGGTCTTCAATAGGGAGCGCGCGTCCATGCGCCCCATGCTACTCGGACGCCGGCGCCGGTTGGCTGCGGTGCCCGGTCCGGCCGCGGCTCAGGCGCCCTGCACCGTTTTCGAGAGGGTGTCGTCGAGCGTGCCCAGCCGTTCCTGCCACAGCGCCTCGGCGAGCTGGCGCACGGTGGGCTCGTGCGTGGTTCGAGCGTAGCTGTATCCCATGCGCAGATCGCTCTCCGCCGCCTCCTCGTCGACCCCCCGGCCGATCTGGTAGCGGGAGAGATAGACCTGAGCCAGCAAGACGTCGCGCATGCGCTGCGGGCGAACGGCGTGCAGATCCCTCAGGGCATCCTGATAGGCGAGCATGGCAGCTCGGACGTCTCCCCGGTCGGCGAGCGCACGGCCC
>CAYOXR010000419.1:0-3649 GCA_964407955.1 uncultured bacterium
CCGCCGCAAGCGCCGTGCGGCGTGGCCGCGGACGGGAAGAGACTGGAGCGGGAGACGGGATTCGAACCCGCGACATTCAGCTTGGGAAGCTGACGCTCTACCAACTGAGCTACTCCCGCACTCGCCGGATCGGGCACCACCCTCGAGCCTGGGCGCGCCGGTCCGGCGACCGGTCGCGCCTGTGGTGGGCAGGGCTGGATTCGAACCAGCGTAGGCAAAAGCCAACGGATTTACAGTCCGTCCCCTTTAACCACTCGGGCACCTACCCGCACGCGGACGCGCTCCCAGTCCGAGCGTGGCGCCGTGGAGCCACCCATCGGAGTCGAACCGACAACCTTCCGATTACAAGTCGGATGCTCTACCGGTTGAGCTAGGGTGGCGCGCCGCCGCTGGCGGCACCGCCGGCGCTCGCCTCCCCCGCCCGTCACGGCGGGGTCCTGGCTCACGTCCGAATGTCTAAGTTAGCACGCTGCTTTTTCGCCTGTCAACGCCACGAATCGCCGTTCTTGACGGCACTCTCTGGCATTCACCACACCCCCGAGACGGGGGCGCCGGCGTCGACGCGGCGCCCGAAAGCGTCATACCAGAGCACCAAAGGCGACGCCGGAGAGTGATAGTGTGCAATGAATGGAGGCACGCCGATGAGAATTGGGTCGCTGGGGCTCCCCGAGCTGTTGATCATCCTGTTGGTGGTTCTGCTCATCTTCGGTCCGCGCCGCTTGCCGGACATGGCCAAGGGGCTCGGGCAGTCCGTGCGCGAGTTCCGCAAGGGCGTGAAGGACATGAAGGAGGACTTCGAGTCCGAGGCCAGCGACCAGGCGAGCACCAGCGCGCCGGCCAAGGCCGCCGCCGAGCCGGTCAAGGCCGAAGCGGCGCAGGCCGCCGCCGCGGCGCCTGCCGCCGACGGCGCCGCCAAGCCGGCCGCCAAGCCAGCCGAAGCGTCCGCCGGCACGGACTCCGAGCCCAAGCCCGAAACCAAGGAGGCCTGAGCCCGCCTTCATCCCGGTGACGGCCGTGCGCCCCGGTGCCGCGGCCGGCCGGATGCGTGGGTTCGCATACCCCCGTGACGCTGATCGAGCACTTCGAGGAGCTAAGAACTCGCATCCTCATCGCCTTCGGCGCCTGGGTGGTCGCCTCGGGCGTGGCCTTCGCCTTCCGCTTCCAGGTGCTGGACTGGCTGCGCGCCCCGCTGCCCAGCACCACGACGCTGAGCTACTTCGGCGTGCTCGAGCCGTTCACCGTGTCGATGCAGATCGCCAGCTTCTTCGGTCTGGTGTTGGCGTCGCCGGTGATCCTGGGGCAGTTGTGGGGCTTCATCGCACCGGGTCTCTACCCGCACGAACGGCGCTACGCAGTGCCGTTCATCTTGTTCGCGGTGCTCGCCTTCCTGTGCGGCGTGACCTTCGCGTACTACGCCGTGCTTCCCATCACCATCCCCATCCTGCTGGGCTTCCTCGGCCAGGCGGCGCGCGGCTTGCTGTCGATCGGCCGCTACATCTCCACCATCCTGATGCTGATGGGCGTGTTCGGCCTCATGTTCGAGATGCCCGTCCTCGGTTACCTGCTGGCACGCATCGGGGTCCTGCGTTCGGCGCCGCTGGCCAGGGTGCGGCGCTACGCCATCGTGATCGGGCTCGTGTTCGCGGCCGTCATCACGCCCACCGGCGACCCCTTCAACCTCTCACTGGTGGCGGTGCCGCTCATCGTGCTGTACGAGGTCACGATCTGGGTCGTCCACTTCTCGCAGCGTAGGATTGAGCATGGACGGGAAGATCCAGAGCCTACGATCCCGAATTGACGCGCTGAACCTCGAGATCCTCGAGTTGCTGTCCCGCCGCGCCGCCGTCGCCGAGCAGATCGGTGAGCTGCAGACGGAGATGGGGTTGTCGCACTACGATCCCGCGCGCGAGCAGGAGATGCTCGAGACCTTGACGGCGGCCAACCAGGGACCGTTCAACGCCGCCACGGTCAAGAGCCTGTTCAAGCAGATCTTCCAGGCGAGCATGCAACTGGAGGAGACGCAGGAGAAGCGCCGCTACCTCACCTCGCGCGCGGTGCACGGTGAGGACACGGTGGTGGTCGTCGGGAACGTTCCTATCGGCGGCAAGCACTCGCCGGTCCTGATCGCCGGGCCGTGCGCCATCGAGTCGGCGGCGCAGGTGGAGGCCGTGGCCGCGCACGTGGCGGCCCAGGGCGTGACGCTGTTCCGCGGCGGCGCCTTCAAGCCGCGCACGGACCCGTACAGCTTCCAGGGACTGGGAGAGGAGGGCCTACGGCTCGCGCGCGAGGCGTGCGACCGCCACGGCCTTGCCCTGGTCAGCGAGATCATGGACGCCGGGCACCTGCCGATGTTCGAGGAGTACGTCGACCTGCTGCAGATCGGCGCCCGCAACATGCAGAACTTCACCTTGCTGAAGGCCGCCGGTCGCAGTCGCAAGCCGGTGCTCCTGAAGCGCGGGCTGTCGGCCACCGTCGAGGAGTGGGTGATGGCCGCCGAGTACCTCATGAACGAGGGCAACACGCAGGTGGTGCTGTGCGAGCGCGGCATCCGAACCTTCGAGCGCTACACGCGCAACACGCTGGACGTATCGGCCGTGGCCCTGGCCAAGCTCGAGACGCACCTGCCGGTGCTCGTCGACGTCACCCACTCCGGGGGGCGGCGCGACCTGCTGGTGCCGTTGACCAAGGCCGGCCTGGCGATCGGCGCGGACGGCATCATGCTCGAGGTCCATCCCAATCCGGCGGTGGCGTTGTCTGACCAGAAGCAACAGATCGACTTCGACACCTTCGACCAGTACCTCGAGGACACCGGCTACCACAGCAAGCTGTCGGAGAAGCGCCTCGAGGTCTACGGCTTCTAGCCGGGGGACGGCCCGTATGCCGGGATTCGAGGACCTCCTCAACTTCGTGCTCAAGGCGACCAGCGTGGCGCCCGCCTATTCGGCGGAGCGCTGCATCGCGGTGTCGCAGTCGAGCACGGCGTGTCACGCCTGCGTCGCGGTGTGCCCGCACCAGGCGGTGAAGCTCGCGCGTGAGATCGAGATCGACGAGGTCGACTGCACCGGTTGCGGTCTGTGCGTGCAGGCGTGCCCGTCCCAGGCGCTCGAGCCCAAGGTGAGCTACGAGCCGGGCAGCTCCGTGCGCTGCTCGCGCGTGGAGGGCAACGCCCAGCGCGTCGCGTGCCTGGGCCGGCTGCAGGCGAGCGACATCGTCCGCCTCGCCGCGCGCCGCGGCGGGGTCACGCTGGCGCACGGCGACTGCGACAACTGCCCGGTCGGGGTACCGCAGATCCTTGACGGCCTCGCCGAGGCGGTGGCCGACGCCAAGGCGCTGGTCCGCCAGCACGGCCGCGAGATCGACGTCCGCGTACAGAGGCATGAGCGGCTGGACCAGGACGGCGCGCCACAAGGTGTCAGCCGGCGCGAGCTGCTCACCGGCGGGCTGCGCAACGTGCGTCGCTCCGCGGCGGGGGCGCTCGCTCCGGTCGAGGCGCTGCTCCGGCTCCCGCCTGACGAGGACGGCCGGAAGTCGGTGCCGCGCGAGACCGCCAGGCGCTATCGCATCCTCGAGCTCGCTCGGCCCGAGCCCGGAGACCGCGTTCACTGGCGGCTCCCGCGTGTCGACGACGGCTGCATCATGTGCCCCGTGT
>CAYOXR010000420.1:0-4572 GCA_964407955.1 uncultured bacterium
TCGCCTACGGAACGGCGGTCGTCGTCAAGGAGTCGTAGTCGGTGTTGCTGAGGGTCCTCACCTCCTACCTGGCACTCGAGATCGTGATCGTGGCCGCCGCGCTCGGGCTCACCTTGTGGGGGCGCCGCCGCCGGCTGAGGACGCGCCACAAGGTGTCGCTGGCGGGCTTCGTCAGGACCGACGAGACCTTCTTCGATCCCACCACGGGGATCCGGCAGCAGGTATGGTTCAACCCCGAAACCGGCGAGCGCCGCTACGAGACGATCGACGGCCCGACGTCGGGCTAGCCGCCTCCGGCGCACGCGTGGGCGCACTGCCGGACGCCCGCAGGCCGCGCCGCACTCGCTCGTACGCGTCGGATGGCCGGCACCGTCGGCACCGGGCAACGCCGGGCAACGCCGGACCTCTGCACCTCGAACCGCCCTGAGCGACGCGCTACAATCAATACCGAAAGCGTTCACCGGCCTTGGCCTATTGGAGGGGACGCCGGCGGATGGATCTCGGGAGGGTAGCGACGAGCGGCCGCGCACAGCCGCCGAGGGCGGCATGGTGTCCTGGTGCCATGGCTGGCACCGCGCTGGCCGTGGCGTTGGGCGTGGCGCTGGCCGTGCTGGCGCTGTCGCCCTCGGCGGGCGCGCAGGCAGCGGTCACCTGCCAGCCGGGCCAGACCGTCTACATCGCCGATGACGGCCTGCGCGCCGGCGTGCGCGCCGCCGTGGGGCTGGCAGGTGCCTACCCGCCGCTCGGCTGCGACGATCTGCGTGGGCTCACGCGCCTGGATGCGAGCGGGGATGCCCCTGCGGTCGCCTCCCTGGACGGCCTACAGTACGCCAGCAACCTCACCAGCCTGCGCATCGAGCCGTTCGCGCCGCCTCCGATGCCCGACGCCGCCGGCTCGGCAGCGGCCAACGCCGTCGACCCCGCCCCCTTCATCGCGGCCTACCGGCAGCGCGCTACCACGCCCACGCCCGCGCTCGAGCTCATCGCCGCGACGTTCCCGCCGAACCTCCAGCACCTCTCGATCAGCGGCCTCCACCCGTCCGATCTCGAAGCCATCACGACGCTTCGCCGACTCGATGGGCTCACGCTCGACTACGGCGGCATCACGGACCTGTCCGCCTTCAAGACCTGGCCCGAGGCGCCCCGGCGCATCGACCTGAGCTTCAACCGAATTCACGACATCCACCCGCTGGCTGCCAATCCGGCGATCGCCTCCGGCGACTGGGTACGGCTCTGGCACAACTGCCTGGACCTCGGCCGCGACTCGCAGGTGAGCCGTGACCTGCGGACGTTGCGCGGGCGGGGCGTCACGATCGACGTGCGCTTCCAGCAGCCGGCGGACGCCGCCGCCTGCCGGCCGGGCCTCGATGCCGCCCTGCTCGACGTGGCCGCCGCCATGGATGCCGACCGCAAGCGCGCCTACTGGCTGCTCGGACCCGACGACCAGGCGCGCGTCGACATCCACCGCCTGGGCTACCTGGGCGGGCACGAGTGGACTCTCGTCCCGCAGTTCCATCCCGGCAGCAGCAACCCTGCCACCCCCTGCGCCGGCGACGAGATCGTTCACGTCGCCGACCCGCCGCTACGTCTGGCACTGCAACGCGCCGTCCTCGACAGCCTACGGCTCACCGGCCCACCGCAGGACATCGCGCTCACGTGCGCCAACCTGCGTACCATCGCGCGGCTGAGGGCCCAGGCGCCGGCCACGCCCGTCGCCAGCCTGGGCGACGTCGCGTACGCCGCCAACCTCACCGAGATCGCGCTGACGCAGGCGCCGGGCCCGCCTGGCGACGCCCGCCAGGGCCAGGCCGCGATGACGCACAGCATCACCGACCTACGCCCCCTCACGGCCTTGCGCAAGCTCCGGCAGCTCACTCTGACCGGCGTCCACCTGCCCGACCTTGGTCCGCTCGCGGCCATCGACAGCCTCGAGTCGCTCACCCTCAGTGACGGCCGCGTCGGCGACCTGACGCCGCTCAACGGGCTGTCCCACCTCCAGGTGCTTCGGCTCAACGCCGTCGACCTTCGCAACGTCACGGCTCTGAGGCGTTGGGCGCACCCGCCTCCCGAGCTGGACCTCAGCGGCAACCGCATCCACGACATCCAGCCGCTGGCGGACAACGCCGCCCTGGCCACCGGCACCGTCCTCGACCTCGACGGCAACTGCCTCGACCTGGGCAGTGGCGCGACACAGCGCGCCCTGGCGACGCTGCGGGGGCGAGGCGCGAGGGTGAGCGTCGACAATCAGACCCCACGCGCCCGACGCTGCACCAACCCGCCGCCGGTCATGCCCGCGTGCAGCGGCGATGCCAGCGTGGACATCTCGGACCCCATCCTCCGGCGCGATGTACGCGTCCAGGTGTCGACCGATGCGCTGGTCACCTGCTCGGACCTGAAGCGCCTGCAGGCCTTCGACGCCACCCTCATGACCCCCGTGCAATCGCTTGAGGGCCTGCAGTACGCCCCTTATCTCACGAGCCTCCGCATCCGGAATCCGCCCGGCCCGACGGATCGCGCCGCCGTCGACATCTCTGCTCTCGCCGGCGTCGCCGGCTTGCGTAGCGTCTCGCTGGATGTCGGCGGAGCCTACCCCCTCGAGGCATTGACCGGG
Source organism: uncultured bacterium (assembly GCA_964407955.1). Taxonomy (GTDB): domain Bacteria; phylum Deinococcota; class Deinococci; order Deinococcales; family Trueperaceae; genus JASBRS01. The sequence goes on from CAYOXR010000420.1 coordinate 2,612, forward strand.
CTACCCAACCTCGCGGTGCTCGCGCTCACCGGCGTGGCCGTCCCCGACATCGGCATGTTCGGCTCGCTCCCGCGCCTGCGGGTGTTGACGCTGCGCGACGCCGGCATCCGCGATCTGACGCCGCTATCGAGCTTCCCCTACCGCGCAGGCGGTACGGCCGGAGGGGACCGCTACGTCCTGGCGTGGCTCTCACTGGCCCACAACGCTGTCGCGGATCTCGCGCCGCTGGTGAGCGACCAGCGCTACGGTCGTCCGGGCGATACCCTCGTGCTGAGCGACAACTGCCTCGACCTGCTGCCCGGCAGCCCGGTCATCGACCAGCTCGCACGCCTCCGGCAGCGCGGCGTCGACGTCACCGTCGGCCGCCAAACCCCCGACGCGGAACGCTGTCGCCCCTGAGCGGCCGCGTTGCTGACGTGGTCGCCGTCGGCGATGGGGACGATGTCGGCGTTGACATGTGACCATATTGTCACCTATAGTGCAGCGTGACGACGCCCGACGATCGCGTGTTCAAAGCGCTGGCGGACCCGACGCGTCGTCACCTCCTGGACCGGCTGTTCGAGCGCGATGGCCGCACCTTGAGCGAGCTCGACGCCGACGTGGCCATGACGCGCTTCGGGGTGATGAAGCACCTGCGCGTGCTGGAGGAGGCGGGGCTGGTGCTGACGCAACGCTCGGGAAGGGAGAAGCTGCACTTCCTCAACCCCGTGCCGATCCGGCTCATCCACGATCGCTGGATCGACAAGTACGCCGAGCGCCGGCTCTCCGCGCTCGCGGAGCTCAAGAAGGACCTGGAGGACTGACATGCCGCACAGCGCGCCGGACGGCAGGACCGTGCAGCTCTACCTCATCTACATCAACGCCACACCCGAGGCCGTGTGGGACGCCATCACCAAGCCGGAGTGGAGCGCCAGATACGGCTATGCCGTGCTCGTGGACTACGATCTCCGGCCGGGTGGCGCGTTCCGGGGGCACGCCAACGAGGGCATGAAGGCCGTCCCCGGGATCCCCGACGTGGTCAGCGACGGCGAGGTGCTCGAGCTCGACCCTCCGCACCGGCTGGTCCAGACCTGGCGCATGACGATGTCCCCGGAGCTGGCAGCCGAGGCATACACGCGTCTGACCTGGGACATCGAAGCCGTTCGCGGCGGCGTCACCAGGGTGACCGTGACGCACGACGTCACCGGTGCGCCATTGTGGGCCGCGGTGCTCGCCGGCGAGGCCGAGTCCTCGGGCGCCGGCGGCGGCTGGACCGAGGTGTTGAGCGGCATCAAGACCCTGCTGGAGACCGGCCGTCAGCTCCCGTTCCAGAGCGGCCCCGGCTAATCCCGGCCCTGACGCACGAAACGGCCCGGCCGGCCGCACCCGGGCCGGACGGGCGAGCCGAACAGCGGACCCTTTCCAGACGTACGGCACGGCACGATACCCATCACCACCGCCACAGCCCTTAGCATGACGGCCGTGAAGCTGGCACAGGGACTCGTCCTCGCTGCGCTCACCTTGCTGCTGTCGCTGGTAGCCCTGCTGGCTTCCTCGTCGCTGCACTGGGCGCAGCATCTGCCTTCGCTGAAACCGGTGATCGACCTGCAGTACACGGCGAACAGCACCGTGTACTCCCGAGGCGGGGTGCGCATCGGCACGCTCGTCCCCGCTATCGGCAAGAGCAAGGAGCCGACGAGCCGCGTGCCCGTGACGTTGAGCCACGTGTCACCGGCCGCGCTGGAGGCACTCGTCGCGTCCGAGGATGACGACTTCTTCCGCGAGTACGGCTTCAACGTCGCCGGCATCGCCAAGGCGGCCTACCAGGTGGTCATCGGACACTCGCGCCGGGGCGGCTCCACCATCACCACCGAGCTCATCAAGAACACGGTTCTCCGCAACATCGCCGACGAGCGCTCCCTGAAGCGCAAGGTCAAGGAGTTCTTGCTCGCCGTCCAGCTCGAACAGCGCCTCACCAAGAC
>CAYOXR010000421.1:0-31824 GCA_964407955.1 uncultured bacterium
TTCGAGGTCGACGGCATCGCCATGAGCGACTTCGTGTATCCGTCGTACTTCGAGGTCTTCCGCAAGCCCGGCTCGACCCGCTTCGACCACATGGGCCGCGTCGACCGGCCGTTCCAGATCCTGGCGGGCGGCTACCAGATCATCTTCAAGGACGGCAAGTGGAGCCAGGTCTTCGGCTCCGCCGCCAAGAAGCGGCGCTTCGCCCGCGAAGATCGCCGCGGCCACCGGAGCGAGGCACGTGGGCGCACGCTGCGCGTGACCACGCCCGGGCAGCTCGCTCGGCGAGGGGGCCGACGCCGTTAGGGAGGGGCACGCCCGGGCGCTGGAGGTGACGAAGGGGGGCGGGCTCCTTCTGGAGCCCGCCCCTGACTGTCGTCGATGTGGCGGCCGCAAGGCCGCCCGTGCTCGGGTGCCTCAATCGCCGCAGTGCGGGACGCCGAGGAAGCCCGAGTTGAAGTCGTCCAGGATGCCTGCAAAGGTCCTGGCCTGGTCCCTGGACTCGGCGCTGTCGATGTCGTGGTCCGAGAAGTAGTCCTCGGCCCACAGCAGCGCCGTGCTCACGGCGGAGGGAGCGCTCGCGACGACGCCTCCGACGTTCAACATGGCGGCCACGTACTGGTGCGCCAGCTGCACGTAGGCGCGCCCCTTCACCGGCTCGTTCAGGATGGCAAGCCACGACAGCGTCGAGCTGTAGAAGTCCGCCTCAGGATCGAACGGGCTCGGCCACGGCAGGTGGTTCTTCCAGTAGCCGAGGGTGTAGGTGCACGTGACGACGGGCGGCGTGCACGTCAGGTCGACGGTCGCCGTCGCCGGCGAGCCTATGATCGCGCCTGCGGCATCGAGCAGCGACGCCGTGTTCGCGACCTGCGCGGGAGCGCAGACCAGGCCCGCGTCGCGGGTGAGCTGCTTCACCAACACGTAGTCGCCCTGGGCCGGATCCTCGACGGTGAGCGTGTTGTTCTCCGGCATGAACTGGAACGGCACGTCGGCGCCATCGAGCGTCAACGACACGATCGAAACGCTGTACCCAGCGGGGATTTCCTCCTCGTCGACGAGCGTGGCCGCGGTCGCGCCGCCGCTCGAGGCACTCGAGAAGGCGAAGCTCTGCTCGAACGGCCCGGCATATCCGGCCTCATCCGTCACCGTCACCACGTCGACGACGTCGCCGCCACAGTCGGTCACGTCGATGGCGTCGAAGGGCCCGTCCTGCGTTACGAGGTCGATGCTGCCATTCGCGGCCACGGCTACATTCTTGAGCGAGAACACCTTGTGCTGCAACAGTCCGCCGAGATCGGGCTGGCCCGAGCCGGCATCGCAGTTCAGCATGTCGACGACGGTGAAGCTCCCCTCACCGCCAGCGGTCTCGGTCAACGTCAGGGAGTCGAGGGTGGCGGTGTAACCCTCATCCGCACCGCCGCTGCTGCCCACTGTCAGCGTGTAGTGCAGCTCCGCCGTGCCGGACGTAACGTCGACACTCGTGGGTGACGCAGTCTTGGCAATCGTCGGCGTTCCGGGACCACCAGGAGTCACCGTCATCTGCTTGCTGATGGTGATGTTCGGGAACACCGCCTCCTGCGGCGACAATGTGCCGGGCCCCGCTTGCTGGCTGCACGCCCCGAGCCAGACCAGCACCCCGACCCCCAACACGCCTAGCAACCATCTACGCATGCTCGCAACCTCCTCCAAACGCGGTCCGCCGGCCGTCATCGCGTGCCGCGGCCGCCCTGCTTCCAAGACGGGGCTGCATGGTGTCCTGCAGCCTCGTGCCCTCCTAGTCGGTGCGGTACCGCCCTTCCCTCCTTGTCAAGCCTGGTCCAACAACGCCCCCCTTCTGCCCTTCACTCCGCCTCGACGGTGCCGCCGCCGTCCTCGCCCGACGTCGGGACCTGGCACGTCAGCGTGGCGATGGTCGCAGGCTGGATGGAACCGCCGGGCAACGGAACGATCAGGATCGGGACGTCATAGGTGCCGTAGCTGCCGGCAGTGATCACGAGCGTGCCCGTCTCCGCACCGGCCGGCACGAGGAGCATCAGCCCTCCGTCGTCCCTTACGAAGCGGAAGTCCGCGGCCAGGCCGGTCGGGAAGGTCGCGCCGAACGCGCTGCCGCCTCCCAACCAGTCGGCATTTGTGCCGAAGTCGCCGCCCTCGAACACCACCAGGGCGCCCGGCCACAGCTGGCAGTCGTTCCTGACGGGGGTCGGTGGCTTGGGCTGCCCTTCCTGCGCGCAGGCGGCCAGCGCCAACGCGACTCCCACGGCCAGCGCCAGGATGAGCGCCAGCGGCCTGCCTGTGTCGTTGCGTCTGGCTGGCATCTTGTCACGCTCCTCTACGGGCCCTCGCCGGGCGCCGCCTGGCCACCCGTCGGCTCGCTTTCGGCCACGGCGATCAGCGTCATGCCCCCCACGTCCTCGCCGTCCACCAGCAAGCGAGCGGCCTGCGGCCCCGGCGTGGTCGGTACCTGCCAATGACCCTTCCAGTGGTAGCCGTCCTCGCTCGTGAGCGACACCTCCTTCCCGTCCGGGAGCACGATCCGCGCAGAAGCTGCCTTGAACATGGTGCCCAGGGACAGCTGCGCGTCCGTTCCCACCGCGCCGCGGAGAGCGGACGGGCTGAAAGGTGGGTCGTCGGTGACGGTCACCGTCGCGTCACGCTCCACCCCCGCACCGTCGCCCTCGGCGCGGATCGTCAGCTTCAGCTCGCCGAGTGGCGTGTCGGGATCGATGCGTACGGTCGCGGCCCAGGCGCCGCCCTCCCGCCTCGTCAGCGGAATGTCGGCCCCTCCGGGCAGCGTCACCACGACGCGCGTTGGCTCCCCTACCGTGAACGCCTGCACCTGCAGCTCGGCGCCCCGCGGCACCCGCGCCGGACTCACCCGCGGGAGCACGGCCAGGCGCGAGCCGGCGAAGGTCTGGACGACCTCCCGGCGCGGACGTGCCGCGCCGACCGCGACCGGGTCGTGGCGCTCGCCGGGCTGCAGCGTCACCGCAACGGGCTCCCCGGTGGCACGCATGCCCGGCGGCAACAGGGCAGCGTCCGCCCGAACGGTGTAGCTTCCCGGCAGCAGTCCGGTCGCCAGAGCGTTGCCGTCCCCGTCCGTCTGGATCGAGCGACTGCTGGCACCTTCGATCAGCACGCCCCCATACGGGATGCCTTGCTCGCCCTCGTCTCGCACGCCGTTGTCGTTGTCGTCGTAGAAGACGGATACCGGCAGCGACGCCACCGGGGCGAAGGCGAGGTCGCGCTTGACGTCCTGGTTCTCCACGAGAGTCACCTGCGCAGTGCCCTCGAGGTCGACCGTGGCAGGCAGCCCCTTGGGGAAACTGAGTTGGTAGGTGCCTTCGGGCACGCGCAAGCTGAACGCCCCCTTGCCGTCCGTCACCGTCTGCAGGCCTGCCACCGCCACGGTGAGTCCGGTCAGGGGCGCCTCCTCGGGCTGGCGCACGCCGTCGAGGTTGGCGTCGAGGAAGGCCGTGCCGGCCAACTCGGCGCCGCGGCGCCCGCCGAACGACTGGACCACCACATCGGGGGTGTCGAAGGCGAACTCGAAGGTGTGCGAGATCCCGAGGCTGAAGCGGTGCGTCCCCGGGGTGGCGAAGTCGAGCACGCTGGTCGGTGACGTGAGGCTGTAGAGCCCCGTCAGAACCACGCCCGGGGCCAGGAAGTCGTCGACCGTGACGCCCAACGTCACCGTCTCGCTCGAGGATGGCTCGATGGGTTTGAGGACGCGGTCGTAGGCGACCAGCGTGTGCACGCCGTTCGCGAAGTTCTGCACCCAGCTGGCATTGATGTCGTCTTCGACGCTGAGGGTATCGGTGCGCGATTGGATGTACGCGTAGCCAAGCGCCAGGTCCGTGCCCAGGCCGAAACTGTACGTTGCCGTGAACGCGCCCTTGAAGTCGAAGGCCTGCGGCCTGTCGGCGTACGCCGTCGACTCCTGATACACGCCCAGGAGCTGGAGCTGCACGCCGAACACCCCAAGGTTGAGCCCCAGCGAGTAGCGATCCCAGATCGGACCATCGCCTAGCAGCACGTCCCCGTGCGTGTAGCCCAGGCCCAGACTCCCGCCGAAGTCGACGCTCGGCGAGTAGGCGAGGACCACGTGCGGCGACACCGTCCAGGACATCGACGGGGAGATGCCGTCGTCGGTGCGGAGGAGGCTCCCCCGCACATCGGTGGTGACCCCGCGCAACGGCTGCGCGTACAGCGTGAGATAGTTGGTCCAGGAGCTATCCGTCGGCGAGAAGCTGTAGCTCGTGCTGGCCCGTACGCCATAGGGGTACGGCAGCCGGCTGCCGCCGCTCAAGCCGATGCTGTGCGTGCCCGATTGCGGCACTCCCGAGTAGGACTCGGAGACCTCGAAATCTCGGTTGCGCCAGCCGAACGACTGGTTGACTGCCGCGACCACGCTGTAGGGCTGCCCGGGCTGGTCGTACCCGGCCAGCTGGGCACCGAGCCCCAGATCGAGGCTGGGGAGCAGCGGCACGGAGTAGTCGGCCCTGAGGCTGTCCGTTCGCGTTCCGCCCACCTGGCTCGAGCCGGCACTCAGCCGCAGGTCGAGCCACGGCAGCTGACTGATGCCGCGCACCGTCACGCCGTAGACGGTGTCGGCGGGCGAGGGAATCAGGCGGCCGTCGACCTCCACGCCCCACGCCCCCACGTCGAAGTGGGTCGCGACACTGTAGTGACCCGGGTAGGCGTCCATCGCGGCATTCCAGCTCGGCGCGTTGAGAGCCAGGCTGAGCCCCGAAGGCGTGTTCGCGAACGGGTGGCTCACATCTCCGGCGAGCCGGTTGGTGTGCGCCTCGCCCGACACGAAGTCCGACAGGTCGCCTTCGATGGCGGGCGCAACACTGTAGGCGAGAGAACCCTCGAAGTCTCCCTGATAGACCTTCGCGTTCGCCTGCACGCCCGTCTCCAGGCTCACCACCAGTTGCGGCGCGGTGGCGGGCCGGCCCTCCACCGCCGAGCTGTACCAGCGGCTCGCGACCACCACGCGCGTCGTCACCTCCGGATCGTTTGTGGACGCCGCCTCCAGATAGAACACGCTTCGGTAGCCGTTCGAGGTGAGCGTCGTCTGCGTCACCGTGACATCGATCGACGCCCGTTCGCCGGGGTCGAGCTCGACGGCACTCGGCGCGATGTGCACGCGCCACTTGGAGTACACCGCCCGCAGCTCGATGCGGTCGCGGGCGTTTCCACGGTTGGTGATCGTCGTGTGAAGATACAGGGGTGAGCCGATCCTAGCCGTTAGCTCAGGGACGGGCTGCAAGGACACGCCAGCATCCAGTGCGACTCGCAGGCGTGCCCGGGCCGAAGCGGTCTCGACGCCGCCGTCCAAGAGCCGCAGCGCCACGGTGAAGGCGGCACCCGCCTCGGTCCCCTCGCGAACCACTGCCGTGACGAACACCACGGCGTGGCCCGAAACCTGCACGTTGCCCTTGCTCGTGAGCACCTGGACGGCCGGCGGCACGTCCACCTCAAAAGCGAACTGCCCCTCCCCGTCAACGCCGAAGACCAGGGTGGCGTACGTTCCGGGCTTGACCAGGCTCTCCGCCGGCGGCGTCAGCGTGACGGCTCTGGCGATCGGTGCGAGGAGGAGCACCGCCAGCGCGGCCGCTCCGCCGACGAGACCCGGCACGCGCGTGCGTCCTCGTGGCGCCCGGCGCCCTCGCCGCATGTCAAGGGGCTCCCGGACTTCCGCTCCCAGTCAGGTAGGCGTCGACCGCGAAGCGGCCGGCCGTCTCGGTGCCCGTCAGCTCGATCGCGAACTCGACATCGACCTGGCGCCAATCCGCGGTCGGGCCGGACCCTACGAAGATCACCTGCGGAACGGCCGAGGCGCGCTGCCACAGACCTCCATCCACGCGGTACAGCACGTGATCCGGCGAGATGCCTCCCTGTCCCTGCTCGCCCGCCAGATCGGGCACTTGCAGGAGCAGGCTCCAGGGCCCCTGGGCGTTGCTGAACACCTGGACCGGCAACACGCCGCCTTCCGGCGTCGTCGCCGCGTAGCGGGCCGGGAACGCCGCCGGCGGGTAATCGTCGATCGAGATGGCAAAGGCGATGTGCGTAGTGGGCACACGCACCGACACCACGTCGGGGACCAGCACGTCGACGTGCCAGCTCGACTGGGCCCAGACCGCCGACGCCGCCAGCAGCGCGAGCGTCACCACCGCCGCTCGCCACATCCGCGCGGACACCGCGCCAACACGCATCGCCGTCATCGAAGTCACCTCACTGGAGCGAGCCCGGTGCTGGCTGCTCGCCACGCTGTGCACGTCGTATGTCATCCCGTCCCCCCTCACTGGCCCGCCGTCGGCGCCTCACCCGGCGCGACCGGGTGACGCCCGACTTCGGGAGCGGGCTCGGTCAGGGCCGTGTCGAGCACGAAGCTGTACTCGCCGGCCACGTCCTTGGTGGGGTCGCCGTAGTTGTAGACGACCAGAGCCGAGTAGGCACCCGCCGGCAGCGGTCCAAGCACGTGGTACAGCCGCACGTTGGTCTCCCCGGGCAGCGTCACACGCAGCGGGAACTCTTCATGCCAGAGGGTTTTCCCGGCGGCGTTGCGCAGCTCCAGGTAGCCGTTGAGGCGCTGCGCGACGTTGCCGGTGTTGGCGTACTGGATAGCGAGCGTGTAGTCCCCATCGGGAGACTTTGGAGGCACGCCGAAGATGCCCGTGATCTCACCCTCCGGATTCTCGGGCGGAACGTTCACGTAGATCACGTGCCCGACGCGAACATTGAAGGTCGCCAGGGGCACGCCGGGGACGGGCGTCGGGTCCACCCCGACGGCGAAGAGCACCCCCCAGTGCGAGCCCGCGGCCGCGTCCTTCGGTACGGCGATCGTGTAGCGAATCGTCGCCTTGCCATTGGCGTCGAGCGTGACCTCCGCGGGGTTGAAGGTGATCCAGGGCGTCACGCTGCGCTCGAGCGTCCCTGCGGCCGGGTATTCGGGCGAACCGTCCTCGAGATAGCGCCAGTCTGACAGTGCCATGCGGACACGCGCCCGGGTATCGCCGGAGTTCGCCACCGTGACGACCCCGTCGATGGTGTCGCCAGCCTGTGCCCGGTACAGGGAGACGGGGGGATCGACCGACAGCATGCGCTGAGCGGAAGCCAGGCCTCCGCCCATGCAGGCGAGCAGCAGTGCCCCTGCCAGCAGGCGTGAGAGGCGCGCGAGCGGGAGCGTAATGGAAGGCGAGTAGGCCATGCTGGACTCCGTAGTCACGGCGCACCGCCGCGCGGCCGGCGCGTGCTCGGCAGCCACGGCGTGCAGGCTGGGTCCCGTGCGCCCCGACGCATTCCATCGGGGCGCACGGGTTGGGTGCTGCTAGTCCCCCACCGTCCAAGCGGTGGTGGTCATGGTGTAGTCGAGCGTCGCGGTCGTCGTACCCGCGGTCTCGCCGTCGATCTTGACTGCGATGATGACCAGGTCATCGAGCCAGCTCTTGTAGCCGCACAGCGCCGGGTTCTGGGCTGCCTGCGCACCCGTGGGACCGTGCCCCAGCGACTCGGGGACGAGGTGCAGCGAATCGCCCTGATCCAGGCGGTAGAAGCCGGTGGGCGCGCCGAAGGTATCGCACGGGTTGTCCTGGATGTACAGGTTCTCGATGGCCGCCGTGCCTTCATCGGTCCGCGTCACCGTCAGATCCCACTGCGTGCCGTTGCTGAACTTCTGCAGCAGGAAGGAGCGGTAGCAAACGAAGTGGCCCTTGCTACCCACGATCAGTTCGCCGTTCGCGTCGATCTGCATCGGCGGGTAGGCGGTCACAATGCCGCCCGCGTTGACGATCTGCACGTTCGGCCAGCCTGCAGACGCGTAAGACGTCCCGAGCGGCAAGTACTGGACTTGGTTGTAGAAGTCCGCGCCCAGCTGCGAGGTGACGTCCTGGGCAGAGCTGCCGTAGACGCACACCATGTTCCCGCCGTCGATGACCGCGGCTTCAGACTTGAAGTCGGAGACCGCCAGGTGCGGCCAGCCTTCGCCGTCCAGTGCAGTCAGGTCGAAGCCGATCGTGGTGACGTCGAGGTGCAGCGCCGTCGCGTAAGGCAGAATCAGCTGCACTTCCTGCGTCACCGAGGCGCTGTTGTTCTCCTGGCCGCTGCCCTTGGCGTAGGCATCCGGGCCGTCACCCGTCGTAGGGCTCAGCACCGGCCCCTGCGCCATGGCGAGCGCCGTGAGCACCGCCACGAGCACAAACAACATCTTCCGTAACACGTGATCCCTCCTAAGGATTGCCCCGTTCAGGGCGTGGAAACGGACGTTGTCTCGTTGTCTCGGTCGAGTTGCCTGGGCCCTCCCAGGTCGCTTCTCACCCCCTTCCACGGACCGCGCGGCACCCGAGTACAAGCCCGTTGGTGTCCGAGCCAGATCCATCGCGCCGCACCCCATCGGCCCTTTTGTGCCAAGATGAGAGTACGGTGAGGGGCGTGACGCCCCCGTTAACGAGGAAGGCGCGCTCCAGACCGTGATTCCGCGCCCCATTACACCCAGAGGGGTGCGCACGGAGCAGGTCATGCAGAGGGTAATGGCGTCCGTAATGGGCGGGGCGCGATCGCTCTGGACGACCGGCAGGCGGCTACAGGCGAGCGGTACGGGGGTGCCCGATGTCAGTCAGGACCGCGTGCGTCGTCGGCAGTGCGCGCCCAAGAACCTTCCGCCGAGAGGGAACCGCCGCGCACCACCCGGGCAACCTGCCGGAACGTCCGCAGCGGTGCCGGGAGAGGAGCACGCATCGCCTTGACCGACCCCGCCGTACTTCATCTCTGTGGGCACGCCCACCTCATGTTCAACGGTGCGAGCATCACCCTACAGCGCAAAGGCCTCGCGTTGCTCGGCTATCTGGCCCTCGAGGGCGCCACTGCAAGGGAGCGGGTGGCGGACTTGCTGTGGGGCCACGAAGGCTCGGCCAACAACCTGCGAGTGGAGCTGTTCCGGCTGCGCAGCGCGCTGCGCAGGGCGGCTCCCCAGGCCTTCCCGGCCGGCACCGACCCGTTGTCGATGCCACCGAGCATCGAGACGGCCCCGATCGATGTACCCGAGGAGCTGATGCTCGGCCTCGAGGATGTGTCGCCCGAGTTCGGCGAATGGCTGGTGTCGCAACGAGCCAGCCGAAGCCGCGTCAACAGCGACGACTTCCTGCGTACGGACCAGGTCGAGGCGCTCGCCCGCGAGGTCAGGCCACCCCACGTGGTGCTGCTGCGCGGCGAGCCCGAGTCCGGGCGCGAGACGTTCGCGCGCTCGCTCGCGCGCCTGCTCGGGCTGCCCATCGTCTACGGCGGCATCGGGAACACGGCGGCGGTCCACTACCTGAGCGAGGACGAGGACTACGATTCCGAGCTCGTGCGGCGCATGATCGCCGACAAGCACTCGGTGTGGGTGATGGCCTGCTCGCCATACGCCGGCGACACGCGCTCGATGCTGGAGGTTCGCGCCGGCTACCCGGCTGCGCGGCTGAAGCACGTGACGCTCGACCCGCTGTCGTGGCCCGAGGCGCGCGCGGGCCTGCTATCCGACCTGCCTTTCGACGAGGCCGCCCGTTACTACGTCTTCAGCGGCGGCCATCTGGGCTTCCTGAGCGAGCTGCTCGCCACCCGGCCGAAGCGCGAGCCCTCCCAGGTGGTGCCGCTGCCGCAGCGCATCCGGGCGACCTTCCTGCTGAAGGCAAGGGCGCTGGGCGAGGTCGCACTGGACGTCGCCCGCTACCTTTCCGTCCATCCCGGGCCCATCCCCGAGCCACTGATCCAGGCTTTCGAGGCCGAGCCGCACCTGGATGCACTCGAGTCAGGCGGCTGGCTGCGCTACGACGGTGCCTACCGCTTCACCACCGAGGCGGGTCGGCGCGTGATGTACGACTCGATGGGACCGGGACAACGCGTGCGCGCCCATCGCCGGGCAGCAGCGGCTCTCGAGAGCACGCCCCATCGCATCGCGGCCGCGTATCACCTCGAGCTGAGCGGCGTCGAGGCCAACTGGCGGCGTCTGGCCCGAAACTGCCCGAGCTGGACGCAGGCGGTCCTGGCACCGTACGCGGAGTGGAATCGAGCGCACCTGCCACTGCCCTTCCGGGACGCGGAGCTCGGCCCCGAGCTGGCCCTGCTCGCCAACCACACGGTCCACGTCGGGAAGCCCGTGACGAACGGAGACGTCACGTGGTGGCTGCTGCCGACGGAAGCGGAAACGCGGTCCACGGAGTTCGAGCTTCCCGGCTCCGCGGCCGTTCTCCGCGTCCATGCCCGCGCCTACGTCCACAACCCGGCGGGGATCGGCCTGAGCTGCGACGCCGTCCCTCTGCGCCTGTCCGTGTTCGGGTCCCACAACCGGAGCGTCGTGTGGGCCGACGTCGAGGGTCCCGGGCGGCTGGCAGACGGGACCCATGTGCTGCCGCTGCGCAGCGAGTTCGAAGCAGCCTTCATCGTCGACCAGCACGCGCTGCGCCTGGAGAGTCGCGCCTTCGCTGGCGTGCTCGAGATCCATCTCACGCTCAATCGACTCAGGGACGGCGACGAGCCGGTCGGCCAACACGGCGTCTCCGCTCTCGATCTGACATAGGCGCCGCTTCGGCCGGCGGCGGCGCGCGGGCTCGGCCCGCCCCTCCGCCACCCTGCCGCGGCCGCGGCGCATGGCCGGTGCCTCGGCCCGGTGAGGCTGGGCCGGTCCTGCGCGCCATCCCGGTGGAAAGCGCGAGGACGGCGGCGGCGTCCGAGCGTGTAGACTGTGCCCCGTGCGGGCTGGAGACCACGACCGCCGGCCGGACGACGCCATCGGGCGTGGCCGCGAGCGCGGGCACGAGCATGCTCACGCACACGACCATGCCGTCCCCGTCGCCGGTCGCGCTTTCGGGCTCGGGATCGTCCTCAACACCGTCTACGTGGTACTGGAAGCTGTCGTGGGCATCGTCATCGGCTCGGTCGGTCTGATCTCCGATGCAGGCCACAACGCCAGCGACGTGCTCAGTTTGGTCGCGGCGTGGGGCGGACAGCGTTTGTCCAGGCGGCCGCCGTCGCGCGACTTCAGCTACGGGCTGCCGCGCGCGCCCATCCTCGGCTCGCTCTTCAACGCGCTTCTGCTCTTCGGCGCCATGGGCGCGGTCAGCTTCGAGGCCGCGAGGCGTCTCGCGCATCCCCAGCCGCTTCCCGCTCTGCCCATCGTCTACGTCACGGCGGTGGGCCTGTTCGTGAACTTCGGGACGGCTCTGCTGTTCGCGCGTGGCCGTGACGACCTCAACGTGCGCGCGGCATTCGTGCACATGCTTGCGGACGGTGCGTCCACGTCCGGGGTGTTGATCGCGGGCCTCGTCATCCACTTCACCGGCGCCTTCTGGGTTGACCCGGCCGTGAGCCTGGCGATCGTGGTGCTGGTGCTGTGGAGCACCTGGGGGCTGTTCACGCAGTCTGTGCGAATGCTCGTGGACGCCGTGCCTCAAGGCATCGACCTCAACGCCGTGCGGGCGACTTTGACCGACCTGCCCGGCGTGGCCTCCGTGCACGACGTGCACGTGTGGCCCCTGTCGACCCGACAGGTGGCGGCCAGCGCCCACCTGGTGCTCGAGCGACCCGTGCAGGAGCCGAACGCGCTGCTGCGTGACGCCTGCCGCCGCCTCCGTGAGCGCTTCCGCATCGGCCATGCCACGTTGCAGGTCGAGTTCGGCGAGCCGGCCGATCCGTGCGGGCTGCTCGAGCGTCATGAGCTCAGCGAGCCCGTCGCCGTCCGTCACGAGTCGCGCACGTCTCGCGATTCCGGCGCCTGAGTGCCTCGCCGAGCGCCGGATGCGAAGGGCGGCCCCACCGCCGCCTCCCCGCGCCCTGAAGCGGGCGACCCGCCGCCGGCCGGCGGGAATGGCCGCCCGACGCGGTCGCGCCCGCCATCGGGACATTTGTCCCAGCTGGCCGGGTTGAGGCTATGGTCTGCTCGCAACGTGGAATTCCGAGGGGCCGACTCAGGATTCGCCGACCGAGGATCCGCGCTCGACGGCGGGGCGCCGTCGACGGGCGCTCCGCATGCGCAGGCTCGGCGCCGCGCAAGGGTGGTCGGCGGCCTGCTGGCGGTCATGGGACCCGGCCTTGTGGTCATGCTGGCCGACACCGACGCCGGCAGCGTGGTCACCGCCGCGCAGAGCGGCGCCAGCTGGGGCCTGGGGCTGCTTTGGCTCCAGGTCGCGCTGATTCCGGTGCTGTTCGTGGTCCAGGAGCTGACGGTGCGCCTGGGAAGCGTCACCGGCAAGGGGCATGGCGAGCTCATCCGCGAGCACTTCGGCACCGGCTGGGCCTGGATTTCCGTCGTGACGCTCGCGATCGCGGGCGTCGGCGCGCTGTGCACGGAGTTCGCGGGCGTGGCCGGCGCCGGCGAGGTGTTCGGCTTGCCGCCGTGGCTGACGGTGGGCACGGCGGTGATGGCGCTCGGCCTCGTCGCCGCTCGCGGCAGCTACCGGCGGGTGGAGCTTGTGGCAGCGGCCCTGGGCAGCCTCGAGCTGCTCTACGTGCTGGTGGCGTGGCATGCGCATCCGCTGCTGGACGGCGCCCTGACCGGCCTTCGGCAGATCCCCTGGCATGACGGTGGGTACCTGTTCCTGATCGCCGCCAACATCGGCGCGGTGATCATGCCCTGGATGGTCTTCTACCAGCAGTCGGCCATCGTCGAGAAGGGCCTGGGCCCGCACGACCTCCGCGCCGCCCGCATCGACACCGCCGTCGGCGCCGTGCTCACACAGCTGATCATGGCCGCGGTGCTGATCAGCACCGCGGTTACGCTGCACGGCGCGGCCGCGGGCAACGGAGCGTTGTCGACGGTGCCGGGGATCGCCCGCGCGCTGATGCCACTGCTCGGCCCCACCTACGGCGCCGCCCTGTTCGCCCTGGGGATGCTGGGCGCCTCCCTGGTCGCTGCTCTGGTCGTCTCGCTGGCTGTCTCCTGGGGTCTGGGCGAGGTCGCGGGCTACCGCCACTCGCTGGCGGACGGCGCCGGCGAGGCACCCTGGTTCTATGGCGTGTACCTACTGGCTCTGGGCGCCAGCGCCGCGCTGGTGTTGTCCGGCATCAACCTGATCGGCCTGAGCGTAGCGGTCCAGGTCATGAACGCCCTGTTGCTGCCGGTCGTGCTGGGCTTCCTGTTCGTGCTGGCCCGGCGCGCCCTGCCTTGGCCGCATCGCCTTCGCGGCCCGGCCGCCTTGGCGGTCGGCCTGGTGCTGGGCGTCACGACGGTGCTCGGCGTCCTTGCCGCGGTTCTCGCGCTGTGAGGGTCTCGACGCTCCCGGCCAACGAGTCCTCGACGGCGGCCCCACCGCGGCCCGCCCCCGGCCGACCCTGATCACGGCTGCCGTACGCCCGGCGACTTGACCCGACCCTCGCTCGAGCCTATCCTGAGGCAGATCCCCACCCCCGGGGGGTGGGCATTCGCTCGACCGAGGTGATGATGATGGCTACCGTCCAGATCGGCGTCGAAGGCATGACCTGCGCGAGCTGCTCCGGTCGTGTCGAACGCGCTTTGAACAAGGTGCACGGCGTCAGCGAAGCGAACGTGAATCTCGCCACCGAACGCGCCAGCGTCACCTTCGACCCGTCGCTGGTGAACCCCGAGGCCTTCCTCGCCGCCATCACCGGCAGCGGCTACGCGGCCACCACGGCCCACGCCGACCTCGGCATCACCGGCATGACCTGTGCCAGCTGCTCCGGCCGCGTCGAACGCGCCCTCAACAGGCTCGACGGCGTGCTCGAAGCCGCCGTCAACCTGGCCACCGAGCGAGCGTCCATCACCTACCTCCCCGACACCGTCACCCCCGCCCGGCTCAAGGCGGTCGTGCGTGAGACCGGTTACGACGTCCTCGAAGAAGGCGTGGGCCAGGACGCCAGCGACGTCGAACGAGAAGCGCACGATCGGCACGTCGCCGGCCTGCGCCGCGACCTCATCGTCGCCGCCGCGTTCGCCGCCCCGCTGGTGCTCTTCGTCATGCTGCCCATGCTCATCCCCGGCCTGCAGCACGGCATCGACGCGGCCCTCGGCGCGTTCGCCGTCAACGTCATCGCCTTCGCGCTCGCCAGCGTGGTGCAGTTCGGGCCCGCAAGGCGCTTCTACCGCCCCGGCTGGACCAGCCTCCGTCACGGCAGCCCCGACATGAACGCCCTCGTCATGATCGGTTCCAGCGCCGCCTACGCCTACTCCGTCATCGCCACGTTCTTCCCGGAGCTGCTGCCGGCAGGGACGGCGCACACCTACTTCGAGGCCTCCGCCGCCATCATCGCGCTGATCCTGGTGGGCAAGTACCTCGAAGCCATCACCAAGGGCCGCACCAGCGAGGCCATCAAGAAGCTCCTCAGCCTCCAGTCCAAGACGGCACGTGTGGAACGTGACGGCGTGGAGCGCGAGCTCCCCATCGACCAGGTCGTCCCCGGTGACGTGATCGCCGTTCGTCCCGGCGAACGCCTGCCCGTCGACGGCACCGTCCTCACAGGCAGCAGCTACGTCGACGAGTCCATGATCACCGGCGAGCCCGTCCCCGCTCTCAAGCAAGCGGGCACCGAGGTGGTCGGAGGGACCGTCAACCGCAACGGCAGCCTGCGCTTCGAAGCCACCAAGGTCGGCGCCGACACCCTGCTCGCTCAGATCATCAAGATGGTCCAGGACGCCCAGGCCGCCAAGATGCCCATCCAAGCGCTCGCCGACAGGGTCGTCCGCTACTTCGTCCCCGTGGTCATGAGCCTGGCTGCCATCACCTTCGGGGTGTGGCTCGTCTTCGGCCCGGCGCCCGCCCTCACCTACGCGCTCGTGAACATGGTCGCCGTGCTGATCATCGCCTGCCCCTGCGCCATGGGCCTCGCCACCCCCACCAGCATCATGGTGGGCACCGGCAAAGGCGCCGAGCTCGGCATCCTCTTCCGCCGCGGCGCCGCCCTCCAGACCCTCCAACAAGCCGACACCGTCGCCCTCGACAAGACCGGCACCCTCACCAAGGGCAAGCCCGAGCTCACCGACCTGACCACGGCCGGCGCGCTGGACGACGACGCCACCCTCCGCCTCATCGCCGCGGTCGAGCGCGACTCCGAGCACCCCATCGGCCAGGCCATCGTTCACGCCGCCGCCCAGCGCGGCCTGGACCTGCCCGACGCCAGCGACTTCGCAGCCGATCCGGGCTACGGCGTCAGCGCCACCGTCGACGGAAAGCGCGTGCAGGTCGGCGCCGACCGGCTCATGCGCAAGCTCGGCCACGACACCGGCGCCCTCCAAGCCAGCGCCGAGCGCCTCGCCGACGAAGGCAAGAGCCCGCTGTACGCCGCCGTCGACGGCGAACTCGCGGCCATTCTCGCCGTCTCCGACCCCCTCAAGGACACCACCCCTGCCGCCATCGAAGCCCTGCACAAGGCCGGCCTGAACGTCGCCATGATCACCGGCGACAACCGCCGCACCGCCCACGCCATCGCCCGGCAGCTCGGCATCGACCACGTGCTGGCCGACGTCCTCCCCGACGGCAAGGTCGACGCCGTCAAGAGCCTCCAGCAAGGCGGCGCCAAGGTCGCCTTCGTCGGCGACGGCATCAACGACGCCCCCGCCCTGGCGCAAGCCGACATCGGCATCGCCATCGGCACCGGCACCGACATCGCCATCGAAGCCGCCGACGTCATCCTCATGAGCGGGCAGCTGGACGGAATCCCCAACGCCATCGCGCTGTCCAGGGCCACCATCACCAACATCAAGCAGAACCTCTTCTGGGCCTTCATCTACAACGTCATCCTCATCCCCGTCGCCGCCGGCGTTCTCTACCCCGGCCTCCACGTCCTCCTCAACCCCATCATCGCCGCCGCCGCCATGGGCACAAGCAGCATCTTCGTGCTCACCAACGCGCTGCGACTCAAGACCTTCCGCCCACGCGGCCCGCAACCTGCCGCAGCGGCCCCGGCGCTCGAGCCCAGGCCGGCAGCGGCATGACCGTCGACGCGACGCACGCCGGCGCCGTCACCCTCTACACCAACCCGGGCTGCCCCGATTGCGCGGCTGTGAGAGCCTGGCTCGAGGTGCACGACGTGCCGTTCACGGAGCGCGACGTCAGCCAACCCGGCGTGGCCGACGAGGCCAAGCGCCTCTACGGCGTACGCGTCGCACCCATCACGGTCATCGACCGGGACACCTTCTTCTACGGCACCTTCGATCAGCAGCGCCCGCGCCTCGCCGCGGCCCTGCTCGCGCCCACCGCCTGACGCCGACGCGTGCGCGATGCCCGAGACGTCCGACACGCTGACGGAGGCCCTCGCCGCGTGGGGCACCCTGCACATCGTGCGCCCGCTGGACGGTGGCAACCGGGGTGGCGCAGTCCTCGTCCACGGCACGACCTCTCAGGCCGGCGGCGGCGCCGCCCTATTCGTTGCCAAGCCGACCACGCGTGCTGCCGAAGCGGTGGCCTGGGCGGCCCGCATCCAGCAGCACGCGCGCGATGCCGGGTTCGAGGTTCCCGCCTACCGACGCAGCCGGCACGGACGCTTCGTGGAAGGCGGCTTCACGCTCGAAGCCTACGTGGAGGGTCGGCCGTCGACCATGGCCGAGCGCGGCGCCGCCCTGCCGGACTTGCGCGCCTTCCACGAGGCCACTCGCGGGATGCGGCAGCGGCCCGGCTTCGCCGGCAGCGCCGCGCTGCTGCGGCGCTCTTGTGGCGGGGATGTCGATTTGCGGGCGATGCCGGCCGACCTCGTGCAGCTGGCTCGGGAGGCCTGGCGTCCGTTCGCCGGCCGCCCCTCGGTCGCCGTGCACGGCGACCTGAACGCGGACAACGTGCTGACCACGCCCAGGGGCAGGCTCGCGCTGATCGACTGGGACGAGTGCCGCCAGGATGCGTCGGTGTTCGACGAGGCGGTCTGGCTGGGGGCCGACCGCGACGCGCGCGCGTGGCCCGGCGCGGCGTCGGCGAGCGGGGCTGAGCCTGACGCCACCGCCGTCCAGCGTGCGGTGCTTGCCTGGGAGGTCGCCGCCTGCTGGACGGCCGAGCCGGCGCACGCCTTCAGGCTCGCCGCGCGGTTGCGCGAGAGCGACGCGGCGGGCGGGAGCCGCTGACGTCCCGGCGTCCGTGGTCGCAGGCCGGGGCCCGACGCCGCTGCGGCGCACCGGGTCCGGCCACGCCGGGCCTCGCCTGAAACGGTAGACTCCCGGCGTGATCCGCATCCTCGACGCGCAGCCCAGCCTGTTCGATGCGTCGCGCGATGCGTCGCGGCTGGTCGAACGGCGGCTGTCTTCGGGCGTCACCGTGCAGCTGCGGCTCGAACCGCTGCCGGGCGAGCGCGTGCGGGTGACCGAGTATCGTCGGCGAGCGAACGACGCCGCCCGCTGGAAGCGCCGTCGTGAGGAGGAAGGCCGGACCTGCGCGTTCGAGGCGCTCGCGCTGGAGCTGCCGTTCGGCGCGCTCTTCGACCGTCTCTGAAGGCCGGAGCCCCGGCGGCTAGCGACCGAAGCAGCGGCGCCGAGGCGCGTCCCTTGCACCGTCACGAGAGAGGAGTCCTGCGAAATGGCACGTGCTGTGAGATTCACCGAGTACGGTGGCATCGACGTGCTGCGGGTGGTCGACGTCGAGCCCCCCGAGACGAGCGACGACCAGGTGCTGGTGCGCGTGAAGGCGGCCGGCATCAACCCCGGCGAGGCCTCCATCCGGGAAGGGCGAATGCACGCACGCTTCCCCGCCACCTTTCCGTCCGGCGAGGGCAGCGACCTGGCGGGCGTGGTCGAGGCCGTGGGCCGCAACGTCACCGGCATCGTGGTCGGCGACGAGGTGGTGGGCTTCACCCACAGCCGTGCCAGCCATGCCGAGCTCGTCGCCGTCGACGCCGACAAGGTGGTGCACAAGCCCGCGAGCGTGTCCTGGGAGGCAGCCGGCGCGCTGTTCGTGGCCGGCACCACCGCCTACGCGACGGTGCGCGCCGTCGGCCTCGAAGCAGGCGACACCGTGGCGATCTCGGCGGCCGCCGGCGGCGTCGGCACGCTGGCCGTGCAGCTCGCGCGAAACCTGGGCGCACGCGTCATCGGCCTGGCGAGCCCGCCGCACCACGCCTGGCTCCGCGATCACGACATCCTGCCCGTCGCCTACGGAGACGGGGTGGCGGCGCGCATCCGCGAGGCCGCCGCCGGCCCGGTCGACGCCTTCATAGACTGCTTCGGGGCGGACTACGTACGCCTCGCCGTCGAGGGCCTCGGCGTCGCCCCGGAGCGCGTCGACACCATCGCCAACTTCGCGGCCCGGGAGCGCTACGGCGTGAAGACCGAGGGCAGCGCCACCGCCGCCAGCGGGGAGGTCCTCGAGGAGCTGGTCGCGCTGGTCGCTGCGGGCAGGCTGGAGGTGCCGATCGCCGGGGTCTATTCGTTACACGACGTGCGTGAAGCCTATCGCGAGCTCGAGCAGCGCCACACGCTGGGCAAGATCGTGCTGCGTCCCTGAGCGGGCAGCGCCGCTCGCCTCAGGTGTCCTGACCTCGGCGGGCCGGCGGCCGACGCGGCACGCCGGCGCCGCGCGCGGTCTCGGTCGCGCATGCCGGTCGAGACGAGTGCCATGGCGCGGTTGCCTCAGTCTCCCCCGGCGTCCCCTCGCGCGGCGAGCAGGTCGCGGATCTCGGTCAGCAGGCGCTCCTCGGCCGGCACGGCCGGGGCGGCGGCTTCGACGGGTTTCGGCCGTTCCAGGCGCCGCTTCATGGCATTGAAGGCGCGCACCACCATGAACAGGGCCCAGGCGATGATCAGGAAGTTCACGAGCGTGTTCAGGAAGGCTCCATACTGGATGACCGGCGCACCGGCTGCCACCGCGGCCTTGACCGACGGGTAGCTCCCCGCCCCCTTGAGCACGACCCCCAGGTTGCTGAAGTCCACCCCGCCCACCAGCACACCGATCACCGGCATGATGGCCTGGTTGACGAGCGAGGACGTGATGGCCCCGAACGCAGCGCCGATGACGACGGCCACGGCCAGGTCGAGCACGTTTCCACGCGCGATGAATTCCCTGAACTCCTTGAGCATGGCGACCCTCCCTTGAACGGCCGCGCCTCGGCGCGACGCTGCACCACTCACCAACGAGCGTAGACCGTGACGCTCGCCAACGGAAGAACCCGTGGCACGGAAGCGGGCAACGGCGACCCGGGAGGGCAGCAGGGCGGCCGCCCCGCGACCGTCCAAGACGAGGCGGGCCCAGCCGGCGGATCCGGCGGCAGGGGGCAAACGCCACCTCGCCAGCGGCCCGGCCGCTGGCTACAATGCCCCTGGAGCGGCCCGTAAGGGAGTGTCGACCATGGCCGACGTCAACGGGTCCCCTCTGCAGTACCTGGACCGTGCACTGGGCACGATCCGCGGCCTCGGGCTGATGCCCGAGCGCGGCGAGCGCCAGGAAGCCCCCATCACCGCCCTCGTCAAACGCATCAGCAACCTCGATGAGGACAAGGTGGTGTCCATCGCGCGCACCCTGAACCAGGCCACGCTGTTCAACGACGTGGTGCGCCAGCAGGTCGCCAGCATGGACGTCGCCACCCGCTACGAGCGCATCACCAGCGCCTTCGACAGCATCCGCGACGATGCTCGCCGCATGGTCGAGCAGATCGAGGACGGCAAGCTCAACACCTTCGAGCGACTGGCCAACGTGTGGATGAAGGTAACGCGCGGGGACGTCGCGTCGCGCTTCGATGCCATCAAGCACACCTTCCTCGAGGTAACCGACGCGACGCTGGGCCAGGTCGACAGGGAGCGGCGGATCCTGGACGCCTACCAGGACTTCCGGGGGGCCATGAAGGGCTCGGAGGTGCTTGCGCTGGAGGTGCTGAAGCTGGCCGACGACGAGCTGGCCGGCGCCCGGGATGCGGTCACCGCCGCAGTGCAGGCGGTCGACGGCGCCGGCGCGGACGACCTCACCGAGCGCGCCCGGCTGGAGCTGGCGCGCGACGAAGCCGTCCGCGCCTTGCAGGCCTCCGAGGATCGCTACCAGATCGCCAAGGACCTCTCCGACAACCTCACCGTCGGCTACCACACGTCCGAGGTGATCATGGCGCGACTGCTGCAGACGACGAACGCCAAGGAGCGGCTGCACGCCCAGGCGGTGAGCTTCTTCGCCACGAACGAGACGGTGCTCACGGCATTGAGCGCGTCGTTCACGGGGATCTTCGGGCTGCATGAGAGCACCCGCACGGTGGAGGCGATGAAGGAGGGGATGAGCCGTTCGCTCGAGACGCTCGCCGACATCGGCGGGCAGGTCCAGGAAGCGGCCATCCGCGCCGGCTACGGGCCGACCATCCGAGCCGACGCGGTCAAGAAGCTGGTGGACTCCGTCGTCGCGTTCCAGACTCGCTCGCGCGAGCTCATCGCCGAGATGCGCGAGCGCAGCACCGCCAACGCCAAGGAGATCCGTGACGTGGTGGAGGACGGCAAGCGCCGCCTTGCCCGGCTCGCCGAGCAGGGTGAGGCGCCGGCCCTGACGGCATGACCACGACGGCCGCGCCACGGCAGGGCGCAC
Source organism: uncultured bacterium (assembly GCA_964407955.1). Lineage (GTDB taxonomy): Bacteria > Deinococcota > Deinococci > Deinococcales > Trueperaceae > JASBRS01. The sequence continues at coordinate 20,460 of CAYOXR010000421.1, forward strand.
CGCTCGACGACGTCATGCTCGCCATGGACGTGGTCGACACCCTGCGGCAGCGCCGCCAGATCGTCGAGCACGAGCTCGACGAGCCGTCGCGCGCGCAGGACCTCATCGGGCGGCTGAGAAGGATCTACGCCGCCCAGGGCATCGAGGTGCCCGACCGCATCCTCGCGCAGGGTGTGGCCGCGCTCGCAGACGAGCGCTTCGTCCACCGGCCCGCGCCCCCTTCAACGGCCACCACGCTCGCCCGCATCTACGTCGCGCGCGGGCGTTGGGGCCCGCTGGTCGCGGCGGCGCTGGCCATCGTCGTTCTGGCGCTGGGCGCATACCGCGTGCAGGTCGCCGGCCCGCGGCAGTCGCTGCCGGGCGAGCTGGACGCGGCACGCGCAGCCGCCATGCAGGTCGCCGCGGATCCTCGGGCGGTGCAGCAAGCCGGCGCCCTGTACGCCGGTGGCGCAGCCGCGTTGTCGCAACGCGACTATGCCGGGGCGCGGGCCGCTGTGAACGGCCTGGAGGACCTGCGGGCTACCCTGCAGCAGAGCTACACGGTCCGCATCGTCAACCGTCCGGGCCAGGCCTCGGGCGTGTGGCGAGTCCCCGACGTGAACCCGTCGGCCAGGAACTACTACCTCATCGTCGAGGCGGTGGGCGCAGACGGGAGCGCGGCCACGGCAACCATCCGAAACGAGGAGACGGGGACCAGCGAGGCGGTGCGAACGTGGGGCCTGCGCGTGGATGAGGCGACCTTCCAAGCCGTCGCGCGCGACAAGCAGGACGACGGCATCATCCAGAACGATGTGGTGGGCGAGAAGCGTGCGGGCACGCTGGCGCCCGCCTACCGCATTGCCACCACCGGCGCCACCATCACCCGCTGGTGAGGCGAGGAACGGAAGGCAGCATGATCACCGGTCAACAACCGCTGACATCGATCGAGGCGGAGCTCGAGCGCGAGCGCCAGGCGACCGATGCGCTGGCCGGGCGCCTGGACGACGCCAGCTCGCGTCTGCTCGTCATCGGCAAGGCACAGGTCGCGGCCTACCGCGACCTGGCGCGGCTGCGCGTTGCCTCCCTGGCGGGCGGCGCGGCCCTGGCCAGTGCGCTCCCAGCCAGCCTGGAGGCGGCCGAGAAGCGCGTGACGGCACTGCTGCGCCGCCGCGCCGAGGACGCCAGGGCGCTGGCCGAGGCGATCGACGCGGCGGGAAGCGCGAAGAGCGCTCTGGAGTCGGAGCGGGTCGAGCGGGCGAAGGCGGTCGAGAAGGCCGCCGCCTCGGTCGATGCGGCCGAGGCCCGTGCCCAGGCAGAGCTCCTGGCCGATTCGGCGTACCGGCAGCAGCTCGACGCGGCCCACGAAGCGGACCGTACCGCCAAGCATGCCGAGGAGAAGGCGGACTCGAGCGACCGCGAACTCGGCGACAAGGGGGAAGCCTACCACCAGGATCCGCTGTTCATGTACCTGTGGCGCCGCCGCTTCGGCACGCCCGGGTATCGCGCCGCGCCGCTGTTCCGTTGGCTCGATGCCAAGGTCGCCAGGCACGCGCACTTCCTCGACGCGCGCGCCGACTACGCGCGGCTGTTGGAGATCCCCAAGCGACTGCGCGAGCACGCGCGTGGCCGGCGGCAGGTTGCCGACGAGGCCTTCGCGGTGGTCCACGACCGCGACCAGCAGGCGCGCGTCGCTGCCGGCGTGCCCGCGCTGGATACGGCGCAGGCAGAGGCCGTCAGCGCGCTGCAGGACATCGAGGCTCGGATCAAGGAGAACGCGTCCAACGCCCAGGCGCTGGCCGAACGCCAGCAACGGCTGGCAGCCGGCGAGGACGACGCCTACCAGCAGGCCATCGACATCGTGGCGACCGAGCTGCGGAGCGAGGCGTTGAAGAGTCTTCACCAGGCAGCCCAGGCGACGCCGTTCCCGGAAGACGACGTGCTCATCGCCCGGCTCACCGATCTGCAGCGTGAGCACGAACGGCTCGACACTGCGGCCCAGGAGCTCAAGGCCGCCATCGCGCGGCATCGCAGTCGTCTGGACGAGCTCGAGAGCCTACGCAGCGAGTTCAAGCAGCGCCAGTACGACCGGCCAGGCCACGGTTTCGAGGACGGCGTGCTCGTGGCCACCGTGCTCGCCAACGTTCTAGGAGGAATGCTCAACCGCAACGCGCTCTGGCGCGTACTGGACCAACAGCGCCGCGTCAACCCGCCTCGCACGGACGTGCACTTCGGCTCCGGCGGGTTCGGTCGGGGCTCGCCCTGGGGCGGCGGGTTCCGGAGCGGAGGCTTCGGCCCTCGCGGCGGCGGATTTCGCACCGGCGGCAAGTTCTGACGGGTCCGACCGTGGCGGCCCGGACACCGACATGGCCGGCGTCGTGGATATCAGGCGCGGCGCAGCGGCGAGGCGCCCCGCAGGCTCGCGCGACGCGATGCCGCCGTCGACGCGAGGTACACCAGCGCCACGAGCAGGGCGACCTGAGCGACCTTGAGTGAGACTCCCCAGGCCTCGTAGGGCGGCGTGCGCTGCGGCGCCACGACGAAGTACATCGCGATGGCGAAGACCTGGAACAGCGCCCCCAGCAGCCACAGAAGGCGCCGCTCGAAGAAGAACAACAGCCCCGCGCCCAGCACGAAGGCCGTGCCGGCGACGAGGCCGAACGCCAGCAGCGACACGTCGGCTCCCCCGGCGGCCTCCGCCACGCGCGCAACGCCCACGCCGATGAGAAGGTACACCACGGCGTTCCCCAGGGCGAGCGCTCCTGCCGCGATGCGCACCCGAAACCGCGGCGCCGTCCATTGCGGCCACCCTACGTGCAGGTTCGTCCTCATGACACGGTCGCCTCTCTCGCGCGGGTCGTCGCCGACCCGTTGGGAGTCGACGGCGGCCGGTTGTCGCGTCGCCGTACTATGCACGGCCGCCCGGCCGCTGCCAAGGGACACGCGCCCTTGCCGACCAGAGCCCGCGCGCCATCCTCGGCGCCTCCCTCGCCGCCGAAGGAATCACGCCGGAGCCCGCAGCGGCAGCGGGCGTTGACGGGGCCCTCGACCGGGCATATACTTAACGCCGTGTCAACTATAAACACGACACAAACTAAAGGCGGGCAGGCGCCGGAGCGGGCCAAGCTGATCGATGACGTCATCGAGTCGCTCGGCGCGGTGCGGGCACGGGGCATGCAGGGCGTCCGACACCTGCGGCGCTCCGCGGTGAGCGTCGGTCACTTGCAGGTGCTGGTACGCCTGCAGATGACGGGACCGCTACCGATCAGCCGGCTGGCGAGCCTCATGGTCGTCTCGGCTGCCGGCGCCACCGGGCTGGTCAATCGCATGGAGGAGCGCGGCCTCGTCGAGCGCGTGCGTGACGCCGGCGATCGGAGGGTCGTGCTGGTGCGCCTGGCGCCCAAGGGCAGCCAGCTCCTAGACGAGGTCGCCAGCCGCGCCAGGGAGTCGCTCGTGCGGGTGCTCACGCGCATGTCCGACGACGACCTGACCCAGCTTCGCAACGGGCTCAAGGCACTGCAGCGGGCCGGCGAGGCGGTCGCCGAAGAGGACGAGCGAGACCGCGACGACGCGGACGGCCCGGACGGCTGCCGGCCGCCGGGAGAAGGCCGCGCGCGCGACGGCCGTGAATCGAGGGGGCCGCATGCTGCTGAAGATCCTGAATAGGTACACGCGGCCGTACCGGCCGACGATTCTGCTGATCGTGATCCTGCAGTTGCTGGGCGGGGTGGCCGCGCTCACGCTGCCCAGCATCAACGCCGACATCATCGACAACGGCGTCATCCGCGGCGACACCGCCTACATCTTGCACGAGGGCGCATGGATGCTGGCAGTCTCCGTGCTGCAGATCGTCTGCACGATCGCCGCCGTGTATTTCGGCTCGCGCACGGCCATGGCGTTCGGCCGCGACGTGCGCTCGGCTGTCTTCCGCCATGTGGGCGCATTCTCCAGCCGAGAGGTGGCCCGTTTCGGTTCGCCGTCACTGATCACCCGCTCCACCAACGACGTACAGCAGGTACAGATGATGCTGATGCTCGCCTTCACTCTGTTCCTGATGGCGCCGACCATGATGGTGGGCGGCGTGATCATGGCAATGCGCCAGGACGTGGGGCTGTCGTGGCTGATCGCTGCCGCGGTCCCCGTGATGGCGGCGTTCATCGGGCTGATCGTCACGCGCATGGTGCCCGGCTTCAGGCTGATGCAGAGGCGCCTGGACCGCATCAACGAAGTGCTGCGCGAGCAGATCGGCGGCATCCGCGTGATCCGCGCTTTCGTGCGCGAGCCCGTGGAGCGCGCCCGCTTCGACACGGCCAACGTCGAGCTCACCGACGTCTCGCTCTACGTGGGGCGCTGGATGGCGCTCATGTTCCCGATGGTCATGCTGGTGACCAACGTGGCGAGCGTGGGCGTGCTCTGGTTCGGTGGCCTCCGCGTGGCCGCCGGCACCATGGAAATCGGCTCACTGACGGCGTTCCTAAGCTACATTATGCAGATCCTGATCTCCATCATGATGGCGACCTTCATGTTCGTGATCCTCCCCCGGGCAGCGGTGTCGGCCGATCGCATCGGCGAGGCGCTCGCCACCGAGCCGACGGTGACACCCCCGTCGCACGGCGTGGTCCGAGCGCTCGAACGCGGCCATCTGCAGCTGCGGCAGGTGGGATTCCGGTATCCGGGAGCCAGCCACCCCGTGCTCACCGGCGTCGATCTCGACGCCGCTCCCGGCCAGACCGTGGCGATCGTGGGATCGACCGGAACCGGCAAGACCACCCTTCTCAACCTCATCCCGCGCCTGTTCGACGCAACCGAGGGTGCCGTGCTCATCGACGGCGTCGACGTGCGCGCCTTCGACCCCGAGGCACTGTGGTCCCGCATCGGGCTGGTGCCGCAGCGGGCTTACCTGTTCTCCGGAACCGTGGCCAGCAATCTGCGCTTCGGCAAGCCCGACGCCACCGACGACGAGATGTGGCGGGCACTGGAGATCGCGCAGGCCAAGGACTTCGTCGCCAGTATGGAAGGCGGCCTCGAGGCGGCCATCGCGCAAGGCGGCACCAACGTCTCGGGCGGGCAGCGGCAGCGCCTGGCCATCGCCCGGGCGGTCATCCGCCGGCCCGAGGTTTACCTGTTCGACGACGCCTTCTCGGCTCTCGACGTCGCGACCGACGCTCGACTGCGCCGTGCGCTGGCGCCCGTCACGCGCGGCGCCACCGTGATCATCGTGGCGCAGCGCATCGCCACCGTCATCGACGCTGACCAGATCGTGGTGCTCGATGCCGGCCGGGTCGTGGGCCGCGGCACCCACGACGAGCTCGTGGCGAGCTCCAGCACCTACCGCGAGATCGTCGAGTCGCAACGGCAGGTGGCGGCATGAGGGAGCGCCGCGGCAGCGGCGGCGCGCCTTCGGGCGGGACACCTCCCGGTGGCGCGCCCCAGACGATGCAGCGGACCGAGCGGATCCGCACCGGCGGCTTCGGTCACGGCCCACCCCGCATGGTCGGTCAGAAGGCGCAGAACTTCGGGCCGTCCTTGCGGCGCCTCGTGGGGAGCCTGCGTCCCGAGGTACGCAAGCTTGGCGTGGTGATCCTCACCGCGGTCGGCTCGGTGGCGCTCACCGCCATCGGACCCCGCGTGCTGGGCCACGCGACGGACCTGCTCTTCGCCGGCGTGATCGGCGCGCGCCTTCCCGCCGGCATCACCAAGGCGCAGGCGATCGCGGCGGCACGCACAGCGGGCCAGGGCCAGATCGCGGACATGTTGTCCGGCATCAACCTCGTGCCCGGCAAAGGCGTCGACTTCACGGCGCTCGGCCACGTCCTGCTGCTCGCCCTCGGCGTCTACCTGGGCTCCGTGATCCTGCAGTACGTCCAGGGCTACCTGCTGAACGACGTCGTGCAGAACACCGTTTACCGCATGCGTGCCGAGGTGGAGGAGAAGCTCAACCGGTTGCCGCTGCGCTACTTCGATCGCCAGCCCCGGGGCGAGCTTCTGAGCCGCGTGACCAACGACATCAGCAACGTGCAGCAGAGCCTCCAGCAGACGATGAGCCAGGCCTTGACGTCGGTCCTCACCGTCGTGTTCGTGCTGGCGATGATGTTCTCCATCTCCCCCGTCCTGGCGCTGGTGGCCCTCGTCACGGTTCCACTGACCGCGGCCATCGCCGCGCTGGTGATGCGGCGATCTGGACGGCAGTTCATCGAGCAGTGGCGGCGCACGGGATCGGTCACGGCGCAGGTCGAGGAGGCCTTCACAGGGCACGCTCTCGTCAAGGTGTTCGGACGCCAGAAGGACGTTCAGGAAGCCTTCGAGGCCGACAACGAGGCGCTCTTCCAGGCAAGCTTCCGCGCACAGTTCCTGTCCGGCCTGATCATGCCCATGAGCCGCTTCATCGGCAACCTCAACTACGCCGCCATCGCCGTGATCGGCGGGCTCAAGGTGGCCAACGGCACCATCAGCCTCGGCGACGTGCAGGCCTTCATCCAGTACACGCGCCGCTTCACGCAGCCGGTCACGCAGCTCGCTTCTATGGTCAACCTGCTCCAGTCGGGTGTCGCCTCGGCCGAGCGCGTCTTCGAGCTGCTCGACGCCGAGGAACAGATCCCCGAGATCGCAACCGCGACGCTGCCCGCCGTGCCCAGTGGCCGCGTGGCCTTCGAGCACGTGAGCTTCCGCTACGAGCCGGACCGTCCCCTCATCGGGGACCTCTCGCTCACGGCCGAGCCCGGTCAGACCGTGGCCATCGTCGGCCACACCGGTGCCGGAAAGACCACGCTGGTCAACCTCCTCATGCGCTTCTACGAGCTGAACGCCGGGCGCATCACCATCGACGGCACCGACATCACCACGGTGAGTCGTGACGCCCTACGCTCCCGCATCGGCATGGTCCTCCAGGACACGTGGCTCTTCCGCGGCACCATCCGCGAGAACATCGCTTACGGGCGGCCGGATGCCGGCGAGGAGGCCATCCGGGCAGCGGCGGAGGCCGCCTACGTCGATCGCTTCGTGCACAGCCTGCCCGACGGCTACGACACCGTTATCGACGACGAGGGTGGCACCGTGAGCACCGGCGAGATGCAGCTGATCACCATCGCCCGCGCCTTCCTCGCCGACCCACCGCTGCTGGTGCTCGACGAAGCAACCAGCTCGGTCGACACCCGCACGGAGCTCCTCGTTCAGCAAGCCATGAGCGCCCTTCGCGGCAACCGCACGAGCTTCGTGATCGCTCACCGACTCTCCACGATCCGGAATGCCGACGTCATCCTGGTGATGGAGCACGGCAAGATCGTGGAGCAGGGAACGCACGAGGCCTTGATCGAAGCCAACGGGGCCTACGCGGCGCTCTACCAGGCACAGTTCGAAGGCGGCGTCGAGCTGGCAGCCTGAGCCGCCTCGGCGCGCCGCGCAACAACGGGTGCAGGCGGGTCCCGCCGACGCTTCCAGCAGGACCCGCCTGCCGGTCAGCTGCCCTCCTGCACCTCGATGATCTGATCCGCGGCCAGGCCGTGGGCCTCGCGGTGGACGTGCGCGCCGGCCTCGGCGCTGGGACCCTCGAAGAGGCAGAACACCTTTCCCGTGTCCTCGTCGAACCAGTACTTGAGGAACTTGACGCCGTACTTCGCCTGCACCTCGAGGTCTCGTTTGTGAGCCTCTGCAACGGCCTTGGCCGTCAGCCCCTCGACCCTGTCGTGGATGTCCATGAACAGCGGCATGCCCTCTCTCCTTTCGCGGGTGCCTCACGAGCACCCAACCTTCGCCACGAGTCACTGGCGGTGAAGGTCCCAGCGTTGCCCTGCAAGACAAAAGAGAACTGCAAGTACGGTTCTCAAGATGATAGCGGGGCAGGCGCTGCTTGTCTACAGTCACAAGCGCGCGGCGACGAGGCGGCAGCGATTGATGACGATTGTCCCTGTGAGGCCCCACGGCACCGGTCGAGGATGAGGGGCGCGCCGCGCAGGCGCGGAAGGGAACGATGCCGCGGTCCCCGCTCGGTCGTCACCCGGACGACGCAGGCGCAATCGCAGTGCGCCACCCAACGCAGGCGACCAACCGCATCACCGGTCAGGCCCGCTGGTGGGCGTTGGGCGCCGTCATGCTGGCGATGTTCTTCGCCGCGCTCGACCAGACGGTCGTGTCCACGGCGCTACCCGTGATCGTCTCGGACCTCAACGGGCTGACCATCTACACCTGGGTGTTCACCGCCTACATGATGGCCTCGGCCATCACCGTTCCCATCTACGGCAAGCTCTCGGACATCTACGGCCGCAAGCCCTTCTACCTGATCGGCCTCGGTCTGTTCATCGTGGGCTCGGCCGCCAGCGGGCAGGCCCACACGATGATGGAGCTCATCCTGGCGCGGGCGCTGCAGGGCGTCGGTGGCGGCGCCCTGTTGAGCATGCCGCGCGCCACCATCGGCGACATCTTCAACCCCCGCGAGCGCGGCCGTTGGATGGGCGTGATGTCGGGCGTCTTCGGGCTGTCGAGCATCATCGGCCCGACACTCGGCGGCTGGATCACCGACCACCTGGGCTGGCGTTGGGTGTTCTACGTCAACCTGCCGGTCGCGGCGCTCGTCTTGCTGGCGGTGACGCTAACGCTGCCGCAGGTGCGCGTGGCTGGACGCGTCCAGCTCGACTGGCGCGGCAGCGTGCTCATGACGGCGGGGCTGGTGCCGCTGCTGCTCGGCTTCACCTGGGCCGGCAGTCGCTACGCCTGGGCGAGCCCGGTCACGCTGGGGTTGTTCGCCGCCGCCGCGCTCTTCCTGGCCATCTTCGTGGCCAACGAGCGGCGCGCGGCCGAGCCCATCCTCGATCCCCGGCTGTTCGCTGCGCCCGTGTTCACCATCGCCAGCCTCGTGGCGCTCTTCGTCACCATGGCAATGTTCGGCGGGCTCATGTTCCTGCCGCTCTACGTGCAGGGCGTCCTCGGCTTCTCCGCGCAGGGATCCGGCGTGATTCTCACGCCCATGATGGTCGGCTTCGCCTTCGGAAGCGTGGTCGGAGGCCTCATCATGAGCCGCACGGGGCGATACAAGCTGATCGCCGTCGCCGGGGCGCTGCTCATGGTCGCTGGCATGGTGCTCTTCAACACCATGGGCGTCGCCACGCCGTGGCCCGTCGTGGTGCGCAACATGGTCGTGGCCGGTGTCGGCATCGGCGCGCTGTTGCCGCTGCTCAACGTGGTGGTTCAGAGCGCCTTCCCGTACCGCATCATGGGCGTGGTCAACGCCACCCAGCAGTTCGTGCGCTCGCTCGGCGGCGTCATCATCGCGCCCATCCTGGGCAGCGTGCTCGCCACCCGCTTCGCGGAGCGCTTCCACGAGGCCCTGCCGCTGACGCTGCGGCTGGTGCTCCGCTTCCTGCCGCCCCAGCAGCGCGCCGTGCTCGAGAATCCTCAAGGGCTCATGAGCGCGCAGGCACAGCAGGCCATCCGCGGCGCCTTCGAACGCTTCGGCGACCAGGGACAGACACTCTACGAGCAGTTCCTCCACGCCGTGCGCGTCGGGCTCGCCGCGGGCATGGGGCGCGTGTTCCTGGTCGGCCTGGTGATCGCCGCACTGGCGCTGTCGACCGCTTTGTGGCTGCCCGAGATCGGCCTCAAGCGCGACGAGTTCTTCGCCCCGGAGGCGCCGCCTCCGGTGTCCGAGCCCGGTCTTCCGGCCGAAGGGCACGACCGTCGCTGATGCGCCCGCCGGCAGCACCCGCCGCCGAGCCCTCCGGTCCGCGTCCACGACGACCCAAAGCGGTGAGGCTGACAGCGGCCGGCCAAGGAGCGAGATCGAAGAGCGGCCCGCCTTCGATATGCTGCGTGACGATCGGGACCCCCGGCACAACTGGTCGAGGGCTCGCCAGTGCCGCGACGGGCGTAGCCGGGCTCGCGGGCATGACACCGGGCCCGGTGGGTCGCGGCATCCAGAAGCTGCGGAAGGGCGGTATCGAGATGCGACTTGGATCCCTTCGCAACGGCGGCGGCACGCGTGTCGTCGCGCAGGCCGCCGACGGCTGGGTCGACGTCGGTCGCGCCGCGAGCCTGGCGGAGCCCCTTGCGACCAGCCTGCGAGCACTGCTGGCCGCCGGACCGGACGTCATCGAGCGTGTGCGTGAGGCCGTGGGCGCTTCCGACGTCGCCGGCCGCCTCGAGCTCGACGCAACCCGTCTCGGACCGCCCATCGCCGATCCGGGCAAGGTTCTGTGCATCGGGTTCAACTACGGCGAGCACGCCGCCGAGTTCGGCATGGAGCGGCCCACGTTTCCCGAGATCTTCCTTCGCTTTCCCTCCACCCTGGCGGGGCCCTACGACGACGTGCCGCTTCCCGCGGCCTCCGACCATCTGGACCTGGAATCGGAGCTGGCGGTCGTCATCGGCCGGCGCGGCCGCAACGTGCCCCGTTCCGAGGCGCTGGAACACGTGGCCGGCTACATGGTCTTCAACGATTTCAGCGTCCGCGACTTCCAGTTTCGCGGCAGCCAGTGGACGGCCGGCAAGAACTTCGACGGCACGGCCCCGTGCGGCCCACTCCTCGTCACCGCGGACGAGGTCGCGGACCCCGGCAGCCTGGCCATCGGCTCGGACATCGACGGCGTCAGCATGCAGTCCTCCAACACGCGCCACATGATCTTCGACGTCGCCACGCTGATCGCCGAGGCCTCCACTTTCGCGACGCTGCTGCCGGGCGACATCATCGCCACAGGCACGCCTCCCGGCGTCGGTTACAAGCGCAACCCGCCGCGCTTCGTGGCCACCGGCGAGGTCGTCCGCTGTTGGATCGACGGCATCGGCGAGCTCCGCAACAGGGTCGTGCCAGAGGCGGAGTGGATCGCGCGCCGCTAGCCGCCCCGACGGGCGCGCCACTCCGCGCTCCGTGCGGGCAACACTGGACCATGCCGTCGATACCCGTTCGCAGGGCAGTAGACTGCTTAGCGAATCGTGTCCGCGCTTCGCCGTTCCGGTGCGCCGGCTCGCGCGCCCCGGGGCTGCGGCCCTGGGCCGGCAACCCTCGGCCGCCTCGCGAAGGCAGGCCGGGCGAAGGACCTTCGCAGGCGACGCCACACCGGTGTCGTTGCCGATGCGAGCGCGGCCCGATGACGTGACGGCACCGGAAGGGACATCGACATGCTGGTGGTGACAACCGAGAACATCCAGGGGCACATCGTCGAGCGGGTGATCGGTCACGTCTTCGGGGTGGTGGTACGCAGCCGCGGGCTGGGAGGGAACCTCACGGCGGCGCTGCGCAGTCTCGGGGGTGGTGAGATCAAGGAGTACACGGAGATGCTCGAGGATGCTCGCAAGTCCGCCATCGACCGCCTGGTCCAGAACGCGCACGCCATGGGTGCGAACGCGGTCGTGATGATGCGCTTCGACTCCAGCGAGGTCGGCCAGACCATGTCCGAGGTGG
>CAYOXR010000422.1:0-12771 GCA_964407955.1 uncultured bacterium
GTCCGGCGTTCCACCGACCCGCAACTCGTTCGCAGCGGAGGGCTCGAGGCCCTCACGACGGCTGCGACGCGGCGCATCAACCGCCCGGGCGTTGGAGGTCCCGTCCCGAGGGTCCGCCTTGGTTGTACTCCGGGGACCGGCCAGAGGGGCATAAAACGCTTCACAGGGCCCGGCGCCGTCGTCGGCCGCGGCATGGAACAGGCGGTCATCCACGTCGTATCCTGAAGGGCATGGAACCCGCCCGGGTCGTCCTGGTCACGAACGTCGGTCAGGGCTTCGGTAGGGCCGTGGCACTCGCCTACGGCCAGTCGGAGTATGACGTCGTGTGCGCAGATCGCGACGTCGACCTGGCGGCCAAGACCGCCGCCGAGATCGAGGAGCTGGGCGGTCAGGCCATTCCCATCCAGGCCGACATGACCACGCACATGGACGTGCTCGGGGCGTACCACAAGGTCTTCGAGATCTTCGGCGCCCTCGGCGGCGTGGTTCACGTGTCCAGCCAGGTGAGCCACACGCCCTTCGAGGACCTCGGTGAGGGCGAGTTCGCCGAGCTCGTGGCCGAGGATCTGCGCAGCGCCTACCTGACGCTCAAGAACGCCGCCAGGCTGCTGGGCGGCGGCTGGGTGGTCATCGTCACGCCACCCCCCGGCCGTCAGCCACAAATGGCGGCCGTCGCCGGAGCGCTCTCGAAGCTCGTGACGAGCTTCTGCCGGCGCTACGAGGCGCCCCGCGTCAACCTGGTGATCCCGTCGCGGGAGGCCGCCGATCCGCGTCACGATGCGGCGCTCGTGAGGAGCGTGCGCTTCCTGGGCTCCTCGTCGGCGCTGGGCGTGTCGGGCCAGGAGGTGTTCGTGGAGCTGCCTCCGCCGCCGCGGGTGACCGAGACGCTGCTGCCCGAGGTGCGCGCGGCGCTCGACGACCGCGTTCGCCAGGACGACCTCGAGGCCAGCCTGTACGCCGAGCCGGAGGACGACGACGAGGGCGTCGAGGAGGACGAGGAGCTCGTTCTGGACGGGCTCGAGCAGGAACCGTTCGAGGGCGTGCACGCGCGCCCGGCGTTGCGGCGCCATCTGGTCGACGAAGACGAGTACGAAGGCGAGCACGAAGGCGACCTGGCCGACACGCCCAGGCATCGACTGCCGTGAGGACGCTTGCCGGCGCCCCGTTCCTCGGCTAGCGTGACGTTATGAAGTGCCCGTACTGCTCCTCGGCGGACACGCGGGTGATCAACTCGCGGCCGTCGGACGAGGGCGCCGCCATCCGGCGGCGGCGCGAGTGCGGCGTCTGTCACCGGCGCTTCACGACCTACGAGCGGGCGCAGTTCGAGGCGTTGATGGTACGCAAGCGCTCCGGCCGGCACGAAGCCTTCAACCCGGACAAGCTCCTCGAGAAGCTGCGCATCGCCTGCAACAAGCGTCCGGTCACCGAGAAGCAGCTTCGCGAGTTCGCGTACAGCTTCGAGGACGACGTGCAGGCCCCGGAGGTCGCGTCCGAGGAGATCGGCCGCCGCACCCTGCAGTTCCTTCGCGCCCTGGACGACGTGGCGTACATCCGGTTCCTCAGCGTGTATCGCGACTTCGATTCGGTCGACCGCTTCATCGAGGAGATCCGCCAGCTCGGCGGCGACGTCGCGGAGCTGGCGCCGGAGCTCGCGCAGGACCTGGAACCCGAGCGTTGAGCGGGGCCGTGCCGCGCGGGCCATGTCGTGCGCAGCCTCGAACCGCGTGGCCTGCGCCGCACCGCAGCGGGACGGTAAGCTCATGGAGATGTGCGGCGACGTGAGGCGGGCTGCACGTGTGTCGGGGGCTGCTGGGCCGCACCCCGCCGCCGACCGGCAGCCACGGAGGGAGCGCCGCACCCCGACATGAGCAGCGACTTCCGCACCACCAGCTTCATCAGCCCCGCCCGGGCGGGCCTGGCGCAAACCGTGGCGCTCGTCAAGGAGCGCCTGGTGGTCCAGCCTCGGCCCGACGCGCTTGGCGTCGCGACCGTCGCCTTCATGCCCCTGCTGCAGGCGTGCGGGCTCGACGTGTTCGACCTGAACGAGCTGCGCGGCACGACCGATGGCACGCGCATGCTGTTCCGCGTACGGCTCGATTCCGCCACGGCCGTGGCGCAGGTGCATGCCGTGGGGACGGCGCTGCCACGCGGACCGACCGACGACGAGGGGGTCGACGGCGCCTTCACGGTGCGCACGAACGGTGCCGACTGGCAGCTCCTGATCCGCGCTGAGGACCCGTACCCGTTCAGCCTCTACGACGACCTGTTCACCAGCATCCTGGCGCGCTTGTTCCAGACCGGCGGGCCGGACGCCGCGCGGCGCATCGAGCTGGCGCGGGTGCTGCTGCAGCAGGAGTGGCTGGCGGGAAAGCTGGCGCGCCTCGCCAAGGAGATCGGCGTCGATGAGCTGCGTCGCGTGCTGGGGGGCGGCGAGGCCGACTCCGAACGGGTGATCACGCTGCTGCGCGAGCGCCGGCTGCTCCGCGAACGGCACAGCATCGACGATCGCGCGGTGCGGCAGGCCATGCTCGTCACCCTGCGCGCCACCGAGGCGCGCCCCAGGCAGGCCACGGGGGCGGCGTCGATCACGCTGGACGACCTGCTCCGCCACGCCGAAGCCGTGGCCAACCTGCGCGGCCGCCTGCACGCCAGCTTCGACGGCGTGGCCCTGCCGATCACCTCCCGCAACGGCCTGTACGTGGTGTTGGCGGCGCTGGCGGTGCAAGTCGAATGCGCCGACGCCGTACCGTCCGACGACCTGATCGTGCCCCCGGCACTGGTGCCGCCCGGCGTGCGCGCCCGATCACTGGGCGAGCCGGGCTGGCACCTGCTCCTCACGCGGGAGAAGGCCGCCCTGGCGGATGCCATCGCCACGTTGATCGCCGCCCTGGGGCTGCAGGGAAGGTTGGAAGCGTCGCAGAGCGGGCGCCCCTATCCCGACGCCGAGCGTACGCCGCCGCAGGACTGAATCAGCCGCCGGCCGCCGGCTTCAACGTCAGCGTTCCGATCTGCCCGTGTTCGGCGTCACTGCGCCGCAGGCTCATCGGCAGGTAGCGGACGTCCCGCCAGCGCCGAAGGTAGTCGGCGTAGTGTCGCGACAGGATGTTGCCCGACTGCCCGAGGGTCTGCATGAAGCGTGAGGCGTTCATATCGGCCAGGTCGTACACGGCCCGGTAGCCCGGGCCCACGATCTGGCGGTAGGGGTGCTTGCTGTCGGCCATGTCGTAGCGCCCCACGTCGATCGTGAAGGCCCCTCCGCCGTTGGCGATGCGCCGGTCGAAGAAGCGGGCCAGAGGCGTGTTCGTGAAGACCTGATGGGCGCTGTAGGCCTGGTGCACGGCGCCCCAGCGCCAGCGAGACGGGTCCTTCCCGAAGCGCTTGGACAACGCGTCGACCGCATCGTTCAGGGCTGCGCGGGCATCGCCCGCACAGGTCTCGACGCCGGGGGTGGTCACGTTGTCGCACCAGCTCCGGTCGTGGTTGAGGACGTCGAGCAGGAACCGCGGATGGAAGCCGAAGTAGGCGTCGAACAGGTCGCCCAACTCGTCGCCGTAGACGCGCTTTGAAAACGCGCGATACCACGCGGCGAAGATCAGCGCTGCGCTCCCATGCTGCGTCATGTCGCCGTCCCAGTTCACGAGCTGGGCCTGGGCCTTGCGCGCGAGCTCGGTCGTCGGCTCCACGGCGCGCAGGGTGGGCAGGAATGCGCGCGCGAAGAGCGAGGTCTGGTCGGCCTGGATCTGCTCCATGGTCGCCACCGTCGCCTTCGGCGTCCCGTCCAGCAGGGTATTGATGCGCTCGGCTCGATACGGCACCGTCCAGTCTCGCGTCAGGTAGTAGGGGTAGCTGTCGGGAACCACCTTGTTGTTGGCGGTCACCACCCGACCGCTGGCCGGGTTGTAGGTGTGCGGCAGCGCGTCGAAGGGGATGGTGCCCACCCAGTCGTAGGCGCCCGTCCAACCGGGCACCGGCACGCTGCCGTCGCCGGTCTTGCGGATCGGAATGCGTCCCGGCGCATAGTAGCCGATGTTGCCGTCCGCGTCCGCGTAGACGATGTTCTGCTCGGGCGTCACGAAGTACTGCAGCGCCGACACGAACTGGCTCCAGTTCTGTGCCGTGTCCATCTTCATGACGGCCTCGATGGTGGTGTCGTCCGGTTCCAGCGCCGTCCACTGCATGGCGATCACCAGGCCCGAGCCCTCCTGCTTGGCGACCGTGGCGGCGTCCGAGGCCACGTCGGAGATCACCGGGCCGTGCCGGGTGCTGCGGACGTTCAGGACCACGTCCTTTCCACCCTTGACGTGGATGACCTCGCGCCGGGTCTGGAACGGTGCGCTGCCGGTCGGCGTGAGATAGCGCGTGGGGTCCTTGGGGTCGACCTTCTCGATGAACAGGTCCTGGGTGTCGGGACCGGTGTTGGTGAAGCCCCAGGCGATGTGCTGGTTGCGACCGAGAAGCACGGCCGGGGTGCCCGGCAGGGTGCCACCGATGACGTCGAGGCCGGGCGCCGAAATCTGTGCCAGGTACCACAGCGACGGTGCGTCCAGTTCCAGGTGCGGGTCGTTCGCCAGCAGCGGTTTGCCCGAAGCGGTGTGCGCCCCGGACACCACCCAGTCGTTCGACCCCAGCCCGGGCTGCGGCGGCGCCGGCATGGCGGTCGCCAGCGCCTTCAGGGGCAGCTGGCGGTAGAGCGCGTGGAAGTCGGGCACCACCACCGGCCCGCTCTTCGGGTAGGCGGGCCACAGCGTGTCGATGAGCGTCCGGGCATCGGCCGGCTTGAGCTTGGCGATCAACCGGGCCCGCAGCAGCTCGGTGCTCCAGTTGCCCGACAGGTCCCAGGACATCATCTTGGCCCAGGCGATCACGTCGGCCGGCGTGAAGTGCTTCGGCTTGACCCCGAGGATCACGTACTCGGGCGGCCACGCGCCGTGATGGTTGTCGATGTAGGCGTTGACGCCCGCCACGTAGGCATCGAGCCGGGAGCGCGTCTGCGCGTCGAGATGGCCGACGGCCTGCTGCGCGGCGCGGTAGACGCCCAGCGTGCGAAGGAACTCGTCGGTCGACAGCGTGGCCTTGCCGAGCACCTCCGAGAGCGTTCCCTCGCCTACGCGGCGCTGGAAGTCCATCTGCCACAGACGGTCCTGGGCGTGGACGTAGCCGAGCGCGAAGAGCGCGTCGTTGACGTCCTTGGCGTAGATGTGCGGTACGTCGTTGGCGTCCCGAACGATCTCCACGCTGTGCTGGAGGCCCTGCAGCGTAACCGTGCCCCGCGTCTTCGGCAGCGAGGTCCGCAGGTAGAGCCAGCCCCCTGCGGCCACCAGCACCAGCACCACCACGATCCCGCCGACGATGCGCAGGGCAAGCTTCATCAGGCCGCCTCCCGTCACTGGCGGGCATTCTACCCCGGCCCGGGACGCCGCCCGCGCGCGCCGAGCGGGCCGGGAACACGCTCCGCATCATCCGGGACACTTGCAACTTGACACCTTTGGCCCGGCACCTTAGTTTTGAGAAAAGCTTTTCTCGCTGTCGGGCCTTGGGAGGGGCCGCGTGGGAATAAAGCGCACCGCGCCCGCACGCATCGGGATCAAGGACGTCGCCGAGGCCGCCGGGGTTTCCGTGGCGACGGTGTCGCGGGTCCTCAACGGCGTCGACACGGTCGGCCCCGAGCTGCGCGCGCGCGTGGTGCGGGTGTCGCAACAGCTGGGCTATCGGCCCAACCCACACGCTCGCGCGCTACACACGGGGCGCTCGCACGCCGTCGGCATCGCCGCCACCTACCTCGGCGGCTTCTTCGGGACGCTCTTCGACGGCCTCGAGGCCCGCTTCGCCCACGCCGGCTACCGCCTGCTGGTGGCCAGCGGCGACGGCGGTCGCGCCTCGGAGAAGGCCACCGTCACGGATCTCCTGAACCGCCGCGTCGACGGCCTGGTGAGCGCGCTGGAGTCCGTCAGCAACAGCGACCTGCTGGACCTCGCGCAACGCGGCACGCCCCTGGTGCTGGTCGGTCGGGTGGTGCCGGGGCTGGAGTCACGCTGCCTCGCCTTCGACCAGCGCGAGGGCGGCGCCATGGCCGCTCGCCACCTGCTGGAGATGGGCCACCGACGCGTAGGCCACATCGCCGGCCCGCCCCAAAACCTGCATGCGCGCGAGCGCCGAGAGGGATTCGTGGCAGCGATGGCAGCCGCCGGCGTACCGGTCGGCGACGAGCACATCGCGACCGGGGACTTCCAGGAGCGTGGCGGGCGCGACACCATGCTCGAGCTCCTGGAGCGGCCGGGCCTCACGGCGGTGTTCGCGGCCAACGACCAGATGGCGATCGGCGCCCTCGGCGCCCTGTGGGAAAAGGGGCTCAACTGCCCCGACGACGTCTCGTTGATCGGTTTCGACGATCAGCACGCGGCGCCCTACCTGGCGCCGCCCCTCACGACCATTCGCCAACCGCTCGAGGAGCTCGGGCGGCTGGCGGCGGACCGGCTGCTGCTCGAAATCCACGGCAATCGTGTGGCGGGCCGGCCCGAGCTTCCCACGCTCGCTCTCGTCAAGCGTGCCTCCGTGCGTCGAAGGGAGGTGTCCTTAGCGCGCAAGTCCTGACCGACCCGCAACGCAAGACTAACCAGAGCAAGGAGGAGAACGCCATCATGGCGAAACGAAACCCGACCATCCGCATTCTCGCGGGCCTCGCTGCCCTCGCACTGGTGTTCGCGGGCTCCGTCGCCGTCGCGCAGACGCTGCCGCGCAACCAGACGCTGTACATCGGCGGCCACCAGTGGGGTCCGCCCACCAACTTCAACCCGCTGTCGTCCAACCCGGCCTGGCCCGTCGGGGGCAATGGCCAGATGGGCATCAATGGGGACGGCTACATCTTCGAGACGTTGTTCCTGTCCAACATCGTGAACGGCTCGCACGCGCCGTTGCTCGGCAAGGACATGAGCTGGACGACACCCACGCAGCTCACCGTCCACCTACAGCCCGGCACCATGTGGCAGGACGGCCAGCCCCTGACCTCTGCCGACGTGAAGTTCACCTTCGAGCTCGGCAAGGACTTTTCGGTGAGCACGACCGCGCTGTGGGACTACCTGTCCTCCATCGACACGCCTGACGCCCAGACGGTCGTCTTCAACCTCGACCCGGCGCGGCCGAATCCCGGCGTCGTGGAGCGCTACGTCGATACCGTCTACATCTTGCCGCAACACATCTGGCAGGCGGTGGCCGACCAGGGTCAGTCGGCGCTTCTCCAGTTCGAGAACTTCGACCCTGTCGGTTCGGGATCGTACAAGGTCATGAGCCACAGCGCCGAGCAGATCGTGCTGGAGCGCTACGACAACTACTGGGGCAAGAGCCTGTACGGGATGCCCACGCCGAAGTACGTCGTGCACCCCATCTTCAAGAGCAACGACGCCGGCAACCTGGCGCTGCAGCAGGGTCAGCTCGACTGGTCGCAGCAGTTCGTGCCCAACGTTTGGACGATGAAGAACGTGGGCACCTGGCTGAGCAGCGAGCCCTACTACATCCCGGGCTCCATCCCGATGATGCTCGTCAACGTCCAGCGCAAGGGGCTCGACAACGTCCTGGTGCGCCGCGCGCTCGCCTACTCCATCAACTACCCGCTCATCGCGCAGACGGCCATGAGCCGCTACTCGGAGCCGGCCAAGTCGAGCCTGATCATCCCGACGGGCGTCGAGTCCCAGTACTTCGACGCCAACACGGTCGATCAGTACGGCTGGAGCTATGACCCGGCCAAGGCCAAGGACATCCTCGAGAACCAGCTCCACGCCACCAAGGGCTCGGACGGCATCTACGTGCTGCCCGACGGCACCAAGCTGAGCTTCGTGGCACAGACGCCGTACGGCTGGACCGACTGGATGGCGGCCCTGCAGGTCGTGTCGCAAAGCGCCAAGGCGGTTGGCATCGACGTCACCACCAACTTCCCGCAGGCGCCCGTCGACATCAACGACGTACAGACCGGCAACTTCGACCTGGCCCTGTTCTACATCTCGGGCGTCGGCCCGGACGCCCCGTGGGCACGGTTCCGCGACATGATGGACGACCGCAGCGTGCCT
Organism: uncultured bacterium; assembly: GCA_964407955.1. Classification (GTDB taxonomy): domain Bacteria; phylum Deinococcota; class Deinococci; order Deinococcales; family Trueperaceae; genus JASBRS01. The sequence continues at coordinate 8,061 of CAYOXR010000422.1, forward strand.
CCGATGGGCCAGAATGCTTTCTGGGACTACAACCGCTACAGCAACCCCGCCGTCCCGGCGCTGCTCGACAAGGCCGGCGCGGCCACCTCGCTCGCCGACAAGAAGGCCGCCTACGCGGCGCTGGACAAGATCTTCATGCAGGACGTCCCGGGCATCCCGCTGATGTACCGGCCGCTCCTGTTCTACGAGTTCAACACCTCCGTCTGGACCAACTTCCCGACGGCCGCCAACCCCCAGGGCGCGTCCCCGCAGTGGTACATCGACGTCCTGCGTGACGTGAAGCTGAAGTAGACGTCCTTGCCTGAGTGGGGCGCCTGACGGCGCCCCACTCACGGCCCCTCGAGGGGACACGATGTCGCCAACCTTCCGCCGGTACCTGCTCACCAAGCTCACGTGGTACCTCGTCGCCCTGGTGGCCGCCGTCAGCCTCAACTTCTTCTTGCCCCGCCTGGTGCCCGGCAACCCCGTCGACCTGATCGTCTCGCGCTTCCTGCAAGGGGGCGGTGGCGGGGCGTCCGCAAGCAAGACCTACCAGGCGTTCATCACCCAGTTCGATCTCCAGAAGCCCCTGTCGGGGCAATTCCTCGCCTATCTCGGCAACATCGTTCACGGTGACCTGGGTCAGTCGTTCTCGCTGTTCCCCGCCAAGGTCACCACGCTGATCGGGCAGGCCATCCCGTGGACGGTCGCGCTGCAGGTCCCGGCGATCCTGCTCGGCTGGATCTTCGGCAACCTGCTGGGAGCGCTGGCCGCCTACAAGCGCGGGGCGTTCGACCGCAACCTGTTCGTGTCCGCCCTGGCGCTCTCGAGCATCCCCTACTACGCCCTGGCGATCGTGCTGCTGTATGTGTTCGCCGTCGCGCTGCCCGTCTTCCCCTCGGCAGGCGGCTACTCGTTCGGGACCTTCCCCCACCTATCTTGGTCGTTCCTGGTGGATGCGCTCAAGCACTACCTGTTGCCCTTCCTGTCGCTGCTGGTGATCGCCATCGGCGGCCAGGCGGTCGGCATGCGCTCGATGGCGATCTACGAGCTCGGCAGCGACTACGTGAACTACGCGACGTCGCTCGGCGTCGCCGACCGCCGCGTGCTCGGCTACGTGTTCCGCAACGCCATGCTGCCGCAGATCACCGGCCTGGCGCTCTCGCTCGGGACGCTGGTCGGAGGCGCGCTCATCACCGAGATCGTGTTCTCCTACCCGGGCATCGGTACGCTGCTCTTCAACGCCATCAACGCCAACGACTACCCCCTCATCCAGGGCGTCACGCTGATCATCATCGTGGCGGTCCTCTTCGCCAACTTCCTCGTCGATCTGGCGTACGGCATCATCGATCCGCGCATCCGGGCGGCACGCACCGGGGAGCGTTGAGCATGCTGACCGGCACCCGCTTCCTCCGCACCGCCATCCGCTCGTCGCGCTTCAACACCAGCCTGGCGATCGTGGTGCTGGTGCTCGGCTTCGCCATCCTCGGGCCGATCCTCTCCAGCCACGACCCAAACACCGTGGTGGGCACGATGAACGCCTCACCCACCAGCCATCCGCCGCTCGGCACCGACAACTTCGGCCGCGACGAGCTGACGCTGCTCATGTACGGCACCCGCAACTCCCTGGAGATCGGCGCCATCGCAGGGCTCGTGGCCGTGCTCATCGGCGTGCTCGTGGGTACGGTGGCGGGCTTCTACGGCGGCATGCTCGAGGAAGCGCTGATGGGCGCCACCAACGTACTCATCACCATCCCCGCCATCGTGGTGCTCATCCTGCTGTCCATCGCTCTGGGCTCGCGTTCGGCGGTGACGATGGGGCTGATCATCGGCGTCACGTCGTGGCCGTGGACGGCACGTGCCGTGGCGGCGCAGACGAGCAGCCTGCGCACGCGCGAGCATGTCGACATCGCGCGGCTCTCCGGCGCCAGTGGCTTCGGCATCATCATGCGTGACGTGATCCCCTACATCCTCTCGTATCTCGGCATGGCCTTCACGCTGCAGCTCGCCACCGCGGTGCTCACCGAGGCGGCCCTGAGCCTGCTCGGGCTCGGCCCCACCAACACCATCAGCCTGGGCATCCTGCTGCAGTGGTCGCTGCTATGGGAGGCGGTGCGCCAGGGCGTGTGGTGGACGTTCATCCCACCGACGTTCTTCCTGTCCATCGTTTCCTTCGGCCTGTTGCTGTTGAACTCCAGCCTCGACGAGATCTACAACCCGCGTCTCCAGGGGGGGAGTGGCAGCTGTGGCTGAGATCCTGACCGCCGACGACGTGCGCGCCTACTACCGACGCGGCCTCAGCGGCTGGATCAAGGCCGTCGATGGCGTGTCACTGACGCTCGCCGAGGGCGAGATCCTGGGCATCGCCGGCGAGTCCGGCTGCGGCAAGTCGACGCTCGCCATGGCGCTGGCCTCGGCGGCGCGCTGGCCGCTGTGCGTCCAGGGCGGCCGGCTGGTTGTCGAGGGGCAGGCGGTGCCCATGCAGAGCGAGACGGGCCGCAGCGGGGCGCACCGCGGCGAGGTCGTGTCGCTGATGCCTCAAGGCGCCATGAACTCGCTCAACCCCACCCAGCGCGTGCGCGACTTCGTGTTCGACGTGCTGCGCTCGCACGAACCTCACGTGACCCGCCGGCAGGCCGTTCAGCGCGCCCAGGAACGTCTGGTCAAGCTCGATCTCCCCGTCCGGGTGCTCGACGCCTACCCCCACCAGCTCTCCGGCGGCATGAAGCAGCGCGTGGTCGCCGTGATCTCCACGCTGCTCGATCCACGCGTGCTGATCGCCGACGAACCCACCTCCGCGCTCGACGTCAGCGCCCAGCGTGCTCTGCTGGCGCTGCTGGCGCAGCTCCTCGACCAGGGCATCATCGGCGGCATCGTGCTGGTGACGCACGAGCTGCCCATTTTGCGAAACGTCGCGCACCGCACCATGATCATGTACGCCGGCCAGGTCTGCGAAACCGGGCCTACGGGGGACGTCATCTTCGCGCCTGCCCACCCCTACACCAAGGCGCTGATGGACGCCACGCTGGTGCTGGAGTCGGCCACCAAGCGGCAGCGCATCGAGGGCCTCGAGGGCGGCCCGCCCGACCTCTCGCAACCGCCGAGCGGCTGTCGCTTCCATCCCCGCTGCCCCCACGCCAGCCCCGTTTGCGCGCAAGATCTTCCGCCCAGCGTGACGCCGGCGCCCGGCCACACGGCCGCCTGCTGGTGGCTGGAGCAACAGCGGCCCCCGCCGCCTGCGGCGGCCGAGGAGGTGGCCGAGCCGTGAGCGCCAACGGGTCCTCCCCGCTACTGCGCTGCACCGACCTCACGCGCGTGTTCGGACAGGGCCCGCGAGCCCTGCGCGCCGTGGACGCCGTGAACCTGACGCTGCAACGCGGCGAGATCGCGTCGATCGTGGGCGAGTCGGGCAGCGGCAAGTCCACGCTGGCGCGCATGGTGTTGCGACTGCTTCAACCCACCTCCGGCAAGGTGTTCTTCGACGGGAAGGACGTCACCCGCTTGCGCGGCTTCCGCCGCCGCCGAGCCTATTGGACCCACGTCCAGGCCGTCTTCCAGGACCCCTTCGGCTCGTTCAACCAGTTCTTCCCCGTGAGGTACGTGCTCCGCAGCGCGCTGCGCCTGGAAGGGGCCACGCTGTCGCGCTCCGAACGCGAGCAGCGCATGGCGGCGGCCCTCGAAAGCGTGGGCCTGGACCCTGGCAGCGTCCTCGGTCAACTGCCGCACGAGCTCTCCGGCGGCCAGCGGCAGCGCGTGATGATCGCGCGGGCGCTCATGGTGAGCCCCGAGCTGCTCGTCGCCGATGAACCCACCACGATGATCGACGCCTCGTCGCGTGCCAACATCCTCAACGTGCTGCTCGACCTGAACCGCGACAAGCGCCTCACCATCCTGTTCATCACCCACGACATCAGCCTCGCCACCTACGTCAGCGACACGCTCTTCATCATGCAGGGCGGGAAGCTGGTCGAGAGCGGAGCGGTGGAGCGCGTCACCGCCAAGCCGGAGCACCGCTACACCCGGCGGCTCTTCGCCGACACCTTCAGTCTCCACGGGGAGCCCTGGCACCGAGCGAGCGGGGGTGGGGCGTGACGCCGCGCCAGCGGCCCTCCCGGTCGGACGGCAGCGGGGTCCGCCAGGACGGGGCAGCGCGCGGGGGCCGGCTCCGGTCCGGCGCGCCGGGGCCCGGGCGCCCCGGCGAGACCGACGCCGGCGAGACCGACACCGGCCCGGCGCCCTCCGGCGCGGCCGCGCAGCTCCGGGTCGGCGTGGTCGGCTGCGGCAACATCAGCGGCCAGTACCTCGAGGCGTGCCGGCGGTTCGCGGTTTTGAGCGTCGAAGCGGTGGCCGACCTGGACGGCGAGCTCGCATCCCAGCGTGCCGCACAGTACGGCGTGCCTCGAACGCTCGAGCCGGCGGCCCTGTTGACGGACCCAGCCATCGACCTGGTCGTCAACCTGACAGCGCCGAGCGCCCACGCGGAGATCACGCGAGCGGCGCTCGACGCGGGCAAGGCCGTCTACAGCGAGAAGCCTCTGGCGACCACGCGAGCGGACGGCCGCGCTCTGCTGGAGGCCGCGCGGCGTTCGGGCGCGCGCCTCGGCTGCGCGCCGGACACCTTTCTGGGCGGCGCCCTGCAAACCGCGCGCAAGCTCGTCGATGACGGCTGGATCGGCCGTCCTCTGGCAGCCAGCGCCGCCATGCTCAACCACGGGATGGAGCACTGGCACCC
>CAYOXR010000423.1:0-3437 GCA_964407955.1 uncultured bacterium
GGCCGTCAGGCAGCCGCGCGCGGAGGTGCGGATGCGCCCTTCAGCACGCGCGCCAGAGCCAGCAACGGGAAGCTGAGGCGGTACAAGTCGTAGCGCAGGTAGAACGTCCCCGGGAAGCCGGTGCCGGTGTAGGCGTCCTCGTGCCAGTCGCCCCCAGGCTGCTGGCTCCCGACCAGGTAGTCGGCGCCCGCACTGACCGACGGGTCGTCGGCGCCCCTCACGGCCAGCAGCCCCAACACGGCCCACGCCGTCTGCGAGGCGGTGCTCGGGCCGCGCCCGCGGGTGGCGTCGCCGGGAGCCTCGTAGCTGGCGCAGGTCTCGCCCCAGCCGCCATCGGCGTTGCTGCGACCCGCCAGCCAGCCGGCGCCGCGCTCCGCCGCGCCCCGCGTGGAGGCGTCGCCGGCCTCGCCGAGAGCGGCCAGCGCCAGACCGGTGCCGTAGAGGTAGTTGACGCCCCACCGACCGTACCAGGCGCCGTCCGCTTCCTGAGTGCGGACCAGGTACGCCAGCGCACGGCCGCGGGCCGGCCCGGCCTCGCCCGCCGCCGCCATCAGCTCCAGCACGTGGGCGGTGACATCCGCGCAGGTCGGATCGAGCGGCGGCACGAAGTCCGAGAACGGCACGTGGGCGAGGGCGCGCATGTCGTTGTCGCGATCGAACGCCGCGAAGCCTCCGTCCTTGGACTGCATGCCCAACGACCAGGCCACGGCGCGCCGCACCGCGTCTCGCTTCGCCTGCTCTTGCTCGGCGGGCAGCGTGACGGAGAGCAGCGCGCGGGCGACGACGGGGGTGTCGTCGAGGTCCGGATAGAAGGCGTTGGCGAACTCGAACGCCCAGCCGCCCGCTTCGAGGGACGGGTTCTTGACGTGCCAATCCCCGCGGCGTCTGATCTCCCGCTCGAGCAGCCAGCCGGCGGCGCGTTGCAGCGCCGGGTGCTGGGGCGGCAGGCCCGACTCGCGCAGCGCCAGGACTGCCCATGCCGTGTCCCATACCGGTGACACCGCCGGCTCCAAGCGCATGACGGTGTCGTCCTCGACGATGAACCCCTCGAGGCCGGCGATGGCCCGCGCGACCACCGGGTGATCGCTGGCGTAGCCCAGCCCCTTGAGCGCGAACAAGGCGTACACCCACGGGAGCATGATGCCGCCCCAGCTGCCGTCGGCCTCCTGGTGGCGGATCAGCCACGCCTCGGCGCGGGCCAGGGCCGACGCCCGCCCGGGCTGCCACGGCAGCCGGTCCCACAGCTTCAAGGCCACGTCCGCCGCACGGAACAGTGCCGGCCACCACCCCGCCTCGCGGCGCTCGGCGCCGCCCTCGCCGTTGCCCGCGGGGACGAAGAGCTCGGCGACGTCCGCCGCCGGCGACACCGCGAAGACCGGCTTGACGGCGGACACGATCATCAGCGCCACCAGGGTCTCGCGCGACCAGCTCGCGAAGTCGTAGAGGCTGAACGGGCCGCTCTCGGGTAGCAGCATCAGCTCCGGCGGGACGCTGGGGATGCGCTCGTAGGGGTACTGGCCGAATACGGCGAGCCACATCTTGGTGACGAGGTTGGCCCGCTCGACGCCACCCTTGGAGAGGATGAACGCGCGCGCGCGGGCCAGGCTCGGCGCGTCGACGGCCTCGCCTGCGAGCTTCAAGCCGAAGTAAGCCTGCACGCTGACGTCCAGGCTCCCCGGGCCGCCCCGATAGGCGGGCCAGGAGCCGTCGGGAAGCTGCTCCGCCTTCACGAACCTGGCGGCCTTGGCGCACCGCTCGGGGTCGACTGCCCCGGTCACGGCCAGCATCACCGGGACGTAGCCAGCGGTGACGCTGGCGTCGGCCTCCAGCTCGCCCAGCCAGTAGCCGTCGGGATGCTGCCGCGCCAGCAGCGCCGCCTGCGCCCGGGAAACGGCCTCGCGGAGACGGGCCGCGGCGCTCGCGCCGGCCTGCCCTCCGTCGGCGCGAAACCGCGAGGCAGCGGCGGGCGGGACGGCCACCTCGGGGAGCGGCCGCGTGGCCGGCCTGCCCTGACGGCTTCGCCGTTCCGAGTCGTCGATGCTCATGCGGCCTCCTCTCGTGGTCCCGGCAGTCGCCGACGGACGTAGCCGTTGTCCGTGAACCAGCTGACCGCCTTGAGCAGAGCCTCGTCAAGCGGCGTCTGCGGCATGCCCAGCTCGCGCACCGCCTTGCTGCAATCGAAGTAGCGGTAGTGCCCGCTGGCACGTACGCCGTCGAGCGGCACGCGCGGCGGGCCCGTTCCCAGGCCGCGCGCCGTGGCCTCGCTCACGTGGGCCAGCGCGAGTGCGAGCCAGTGTGGCAGGCGCACGCGTGGCGGCCGCAAGCCCGTGAGCGCCGCCAGCCGTTCGAGGAGCGCTCGCAGCGTCATGTTCTCGTTGCCCAGGACGTAGCGCTCACCGACGCCTCCGCGCTCGAGCGCCAACACGTGCCCTTCGGCCACATCCTCCACGTCCACGACGTTGAGGCCGGTGTCCACGTAGGCGGGCATGCGGCCGTTCAGGAAGTCGAGGACGATGTGTCCCGTCGGCGTGGGCTTGACGTCACCCACGCCGACCGGCGTCGTGGGGTTCACCACCACCACGGGCAGGCCGCCCCGCGCCATGTCCAGCGCCACTTGCTCGGAGAGGAACTTGCTGCGCTTGTACGCGCCCGGCACGGCGTTGAAGTCGGCGGCAGCGGCCTCGCTTCCGAGCCCGCCGTCCGGCACCTCGAGGGTCGACTCCGAGCTGGTGAACACGACGCGTTCCACACCGGCTCGGCCGGCCGCTTCCAGAAGGGAGCGGGTGCCGCGCACGTTGATGCGGTAGACCAGCTCCGGCCTGGGGGCCCATAGCGTGTACAGCGCGCCAACGTGCAGTACGGCTTCGCAGCCCGTCACCGCTGCCGTCAGCGACATCTCGTCGCACAAGTCGCCGACGGCCAGCTCGACGCCGAGCGCCGCCAGGGCCTCACTTGCGCGGCCGTCGCGAACGAGCGCGCGGACCCGGTAGCCGTGGCGGAGCAGCGCGCGCACCACGTTGCCGCCGATGAAGCCGGTGGCCCCGGTGACGAGTGCCCTCACACGGCGACCTCGGGCGGCAACGCCCGCGTCGCGGCGGCGCCGAAGCGCGCGAGGGCGTCGGCCGCCATCCGAGTGTTGCCCAGCAGCCGGGGCAAGCGGGCGAGTTGGAGCGGCCGTCCGGCGTAGCCGCGCGCCAACCGGCCGAGGCTCAGCGTGCCGTTGCCGAGGGCCTCTTCCAGAACCGGGTGGTGGTCGTGCACGGTGTCGCTGACGGCGCGCACGCTCACGAACGGGACCCCGGTCGCGGCGGCCTCGCGAGCCAGCCAGTAGCCTTCCATGTCCACCACGTGGGCGTCGAAGCGTCGGCCCAGGTGCAGACGTTCCGCGGGCGCGGTGACCAGGCGCGCCGCCGTGACGCTGGTCCCGTGCCGGGCCC
>CAYOXR010000424.1:0-8081 GCA_964407955.1 uncultured bacterium
ACCACCCCAAGGCTGTGGGACACGTAGAGCACGGCCGTGCCCAGGTCCTTCACGAGCCCGCGCACCAGGTCGAGGATGGTCGCTTCGGTGGTGACATCGAGGTTCGTGGTGGGCTCGTCGAGCACGAGCAGCGCCGGCTCGCCGGCGAGTGCCATGGCGATGAGCACGCGCTGCTGCATCCCGCCGGAAAGCTGGTGCGGGTAGGCGTTGGCTACGCGCTCCGGGTCGGCCATGCCGACGGCCTCGAGCAACGTCAGCGCCTTGCGGCGCACCTCGCTCGCCCGACCGGTCGGGAACCCGCGGGGATCGAGCGACTCTTCGATCTGCCGCCCCACGCGATGCGCCGGGTTGAGCGAGGGCAGCGGGTCCTGAGGGACCATGGCGACCTGGCGGTGGAACTCGCTGCGCAAGCGTTCCGGCGACCACGTGGCGAGGTCCTCGCCGCGGAAGCGAATGCGGCCCTCCACCACCGCGCCGTTCGCAGGCAACACCTGCAGCAGCGCCAGCGCCAGCGTGCTCTTGCCGCTGCCGCTCTCTCCCACCAGGCCGTAGGTCACGCCGGCTCCGAGGCGCAGATCGACGCCACGCACCGCCTTCGACCAGCCGGCCCCACGCCGATAGGCAACGCTCACCGCCTCGAACGCCACCAGCGGGGCGTCGGTCGCGCTCACGCGCTCGCCTCCACCTGGAGGACGCGCTTCAGGCCGTCGGCAAGGAGGTTCACGCCCACCACCAGGAGCGAGATGCCCAGGGCCGGAAACGTCAGCGTCCAGGGCGTCAGGTAAACGAAGTCTCGCGCCTCGCTGACCATGAGGCCCCAGTCGGGGTTCGGCGGCTGCACGCCGACACCCAGGAATCCCAGCGACGCCACCAGGAAGATCGCGTAGGAGAACCGCAGTGCCGCCTCGACCGCCAGCGCCGGCAGGACGCTCGGCAGTACCTCCCGCGCGAGGATGAAGGCGACGCTCTCTCCCTGCATGCGCGCGGCGAGAACGTACTCTTTGGTCTTGGTGTCCAGGACGACGCTACGCACCACGCGCGCCACGATCGGCGTGTAGGCCACGGCGATGACCGCCAGCACGCTCGCCCGCGAGGGTCCGAGCGAGCCGAGCAGCAGCAGCGCAAGCAGCAGCGCCGGAACCGCCAGCAAGCTGTCGAAGAAGCGGTAGCTGACCTCCTCGACCCAGCCCCCCCGGTACGTGGCCAACAGGCCCACCAGGGTCCCCACCAGCACCGCCACCAGTGTGCCGCTGCCGGCCAGCAGAAAGATGTCGCGGTCACCCGCTACCACGCGACTGAACACGTCGCGGCCGAGGTGATCGGTACCGAACGGGTGCTGGAAGGACGGCGGCTGGCTGCGCTCGCTGAAGATCTGCTCCGTCGGCCCGTAGGGCGTGGCCAGCGGCCCGAAGACAGCGAGCAACACGAACACCGCGACGAGGCTCGTTCCGAGCGCCGACGAGGGCCGCGAGTACAGGCCGCGCAACGGCGCCAGCCAACCTCCGCGGCGCCGGGTGGCGACGCTACCCGTCACGGCCGGAGCGGAACGAGGCGAGCGGCTTGGCGGGCATGCTGCAGCTCGGGGGGCGCGCTTGCGCGCGCCCCCCGAGCGTCCTGGTCAGGGCGCGTGGACGGCCGCCAGGTCGGTGCGGCCGGCGAACGCCTTCATCTGGAAGCCGGTGAAGCCATCGCGGATGGCACCGAGCTGCGGGAAGAAGTACGGGATCACGATCGGACCGCTGCTCGCAAGAATCTGCTGGATCTTGTGGTAGTCGTCGATTCGCTTCTGCGAGTCGAGGGTGGTGCCGGCATCCTTGGCCAGGGCGTCGAACTGCTGGTTGCAGTAGTGGGCCTCGTTCCACTTCGCGCCGCACTCGAGCATGACGTTGAGGTAGAACTGCGGATAGGGGCGCGAGCCCCAGCCGGTGATACCGAAGTCGACCTGCAGCCACTTGTTGTCGCCGTAGTACACGCTCTCAGGCTCGACCACCACGTTGATGTCGAATCCGGCCTTGGCGAGCTGCTGCTTGACGACCACCGCCATGTCCGGTCGGTCCCCGGTGTTGGGCGTGTAGAGGTCGAGCTTGAGGCCGTTGGGGTAACCCGCCTCCGCGAGAAGCTGCTTCGCCTTGGCCGGATCGGTCTTCGGCGGTGTGGCGCTGGGGTCGTAGTACTTCTGGTACAGCGGCCCGATCGGGGTGTCGTTGCCGACCACCCCCAGGCCCTGCGTCACCGACTCGGTGATGGCCTGGCGATCGATGGCCAGCTTCATCGCCTCTACCACCCGCGGATCGTTGCCCGGCTTCTCGTCGCTCCTCAACCGCAACACGTTGAAGCCGTTGGTGGGCACGTCCACCCGAGTGATGCCCTTCACCCCCTTCAGCGATTGATACAGCGAGCTCGGCAGACGCATGGCCAGGTCGATCTGGCCCCCGCGCAAAGCCGAGACCTCGGCGGCCTGGTCGCTGAAGAAGATGAGCTCGAGCCTGGCCACGCCCGGCTTGCCCGGAATGAAGTAGTCGGGGTTGGCCTTCAACACCATGCGGTCGTCGGGGTGGTAGCTCTGCACGATGAACGGGCCGCTGCCGTCGAACGTCGTTCCGAAGTCGGTGGTGCCGTTCTTGACGATCACGGCGTGGTTGTCGCTGAGGTCGTACAGGAAGAAGGGGTTGGTGGCCTTGAGGGTGAAGGTCACCTGGTGCTCGCCCGTGGCCTTGATCGAGGCGATGTCGGCGTAGAGGTCGGCGGTCGGCAGCTTGAGGCTGGGGTCTCTCAGCCGGTTGAACGTGTACACCACGTCCTGTGCCGTCACCGGGCTGCCGTCGTGCCACGTGGCGTTCTTCGCCAGCTCGAAGGTGTAGGTGAGACCGTCCGAAGAGACCGTCCAGGAGGTCGCCAGCCTGGGCTCGACATTGTTCTTGGCATCCACGTCGACCAGGTAGTCGTAGACGGCGTTGAGGACGGCGATCTCGGCATCGCTGGAGGCGTAGGCGGGATCGAGCTTGGCGGGCGAGCCCATGCCGACGCGCAGCGTGCCGCTCGGCGCGCCCTGTGCGGCCGCTCCGCCGATCAGCACGGCGACGAGCAGGGCGACGAGCAACGCCATCACGCCGACGCGAAGGCGCGTCAGTCGAACGTTGTAGAGGTGGTGCACGAACATGGTGACCTCCCAGGTCCTGTTGCTTCGCTGCCGAGGCAGCATCCATGCCGGGCCGGGTCGCTGCGGCTCACGTCGACAGGGCGTCCCACCCGACGTCAGGAAGGCGCTCGCCGGCCTCGACCCTCACCTCGAGGCCGTTCTCGGGCGGCGCCAACGGGCAATCCCACCGCGGGCTGTACACGCAGCTCGGGTGGTAGGCAAAGTTGAAATCGAGCACCAAGAGGCCGCCTTCGCTCCCGAGGTCGGCGTGCTTCACGGTGTCGATCAGGTAGCGGCCACCGCCGTAGGTCTCGGCGCCGGCCGTCGCATCCCGGAAGGGCAGGAACAGCCCGCCGGCGTAACCCAGCAAACGGTAGAGGGCCAGGCGCAACGGCCGGCCGGCGAGCTCGAAGCTCAGCCAGGCCAGGCGCGCCAACCTGAATGGGCCGTCCTCCGAAAGCACGACCTCGAAGGCTTCACCGGGAGCGTCCGTCACCGCCGCGGCCACGCGCGCGCCGGGGTCGTACGGGAAGTACGGCAGCCGCGCCATGGAGCTCCGTTGGCCAGCGGTCAGCGGCGAGCAGGGGTGGTTGCGGAACAGCTCGTCGCGCAACGACCGAAAACGCTCCCAGCGCTGCCGAGGCGGGACCGCACGCTCGCGCGCCAGGCCGTAGAGGTGTGCGACCTGGCGGCGGTAGTCGGCGAGTTCGAGTGCGCTCGTGGTGGCGTCCAGGGGTCAGCCTCCCCATCTCCCGGGACCCGGGCCCGCACGATCGCGCGAAGGTGGCCCGTAGAATGCACCTATGGGGCCCATCCTAACGGAACGGCGGGGCGCCGTCCGTATTCTCACCCTTCACCGACCCGAAGTGCGGAATGCGCTCAGCTCGGGCCTGCGTAGCTGCCTTGCCACCGAGCTGGCACGCGCGGCCGACGACGCCGAGATCCGCGCGGTGGTGCTCACCGGTGCCGGCGACGCGTTCTGCGCCGGCCTCGACCTGGGCGAGCTGGAGGCCATGGCCGAGCAGAGCGCCGAAGCGAACCGCGCCGACTCGCGGGCGCTGGCGGACCTGTTGCTGCAGCTCGCCACGCTGCCCAAGCCGGTGATTGCCGCCGTCAACGGTCCGGCAGTGGCCGGCGGCGCCGGGTTGGTCACGGCCTGCGACCTGGCGGTGATGGACCAGGGGGCTCGCATCGGCTACACGGAAGCCCGCATCGGCTTCGTGCCCGCCCTGGTGTCGCTGTTCCTGGTTCGTCAGGTCGGAGAGAAGCACGCCCGCGACCTGCTCTTGAGCGCCCGCCTGGCGGGCGCCGACGAGGCGCTCGCGATGGGCCTGGTCAACGAGGTCTGCCCCGCCGGTACGGCGCTGGATGCCGCCGTCGAACGCGCCCGCCGGCTGGGCGCCAACGCCCCCGGCTCGCTGGCGATGACCAAGGCGCTGCTGGCGAGCGCCGCCACGCTGAGCTTGGAAGACGGCCTGCGCTACGCGGTGGAGCTGAACGCGTTGGCGCGCCAGAGCGACGAGCTGCGGGAGGGAGTGCGCGCCTTCCTGGAGAAGCGCGACCCGGTCTGGCGCGGCTAGCGCGGGCGACACGGACTTGACCTGCGCGCCGCGCACGCCTACCATTGTTGGGATGTGTAATTTACACACGATGCGCGGACGGCCGTGACCGCGGCCGGCCGCGGCCCGCGCGTGCTGCTGCTGTGCGGCGGCCGCTCCGAGGAGCACGAGGTGTCGCTCGCCTCGGCGCGGTCGGTGCTCGAGGCGGTGGCCGGGACGCTCGACGTGACGCCGCTGGTGATCGACCGTCAAGGGCGCATGCTGGACGCCGCGGACTCGCGCCGGGCAGTGACGGCCGTCGCAGCGGGAGCGCCCGAGGCCGAAGGCGCGACCTCGCCCGAGACGGGCGCCGCGGGGAGCGGCCCGCTACCGGTATCCCAGCCGGGCGCCGACGGGCAACCACGTGCCGGCGCGGACGTGGCGTCGACGCTGGCGCGCCTGCGCCGCGACGGCTTCGAGGTGGTCTTCCCTCTTCTGCACGGCCCCTACGGTGAGGACGGCAGCGTCCAAGGGCTGCTTCGTCTCTTGGACGTGCCCTTCGTGGGCACGGACGTGCTCGGCAGCGCCGTGGCCATGGACAAGCTGATGATGAAGACCGTCTTCGCCGCCCACGGCTTCCCGCAGGTGGACTACCGCGCCTTGACACGCGGTGCCTGGCGACGTGACCGCAACGCCTGCCTCGAGAGCCTCGCCGGCCTCACATGGCCCCGCTTCGTCAAGCCGGCCAACCTGGGATCGAGCATCGGCATCCGGCGGGTGGAGGCGCCCGAAGCGCTCGCAACCGCCGTCGACGCCGCCTTTGCCTTCGATCGGCGCGTGATCGTCGAGGAGGGGGTGCTCGGCGCCCGCGAGCTCGAGGTGGGCGTGCTCGGCAACGACGTCGTCGAGGTCAGCCCCGTCGGCGAGGTGCGCTACGCCTCCGCGTTCTACGACTACGACACCAAGTACAGCGATGGCTGCGCCGAGCTGCTGGTGCCGGCCCCGATCGAGCGCACCGTAGCCGAGCGCGCGCGCGTGCTCGCCCGGGCCGCCTTCGCGGCCGTCGACGGCGCAGGGCTCTCCCGCGTCGACTTCCTGTACCGCGAGTCCGACGATCGCCTCTACCTCAACGAGGTCAACACCCTCCCCGGCTTCACGCGGCACAGCATGTACCCCAAGCTTTTCGAGGCCGCCGGCGTCCCCTACCCGGAGTTGATCGCCCGCCTGATCGCGCTCGCGCGCCAGCCTCGCTGAGCCGTCCGGCCCCGTGGCCGCCCCGGGTATGCCGAGCCACCGGCTGCTATAATCCGCGCAACGCCAACCTGGAGGTAACGGCCGCCGTCCGCCCAGCCGACAAACTGCTTCCCATCGCCGGTACCCGGCAGGCCGGGATCGCGCCACCGCCAGCGGCGCCGCACCAGGTCGGGACGCCGCTGCTCAACGTCAACGGCGCACGCGTTCTGATCCTGAACGCCAGCTTCGAGCCGCTGCACGTCTGCTCGGTCAAACGCGCGGTCGCCCTGCTCATGCACGAGGTGGCCGAGCGCGTCGAGGACGGCGACAAGGTGCTGCGCTCGGTGAACCACACCTTCCCCGTGCCCAGCGTGGTTCGCCTCAAGCGCTTCGTCAAGCGGCCGCACCGCCAGCGCGTCGCATTCAACCGGCGCAACGTGTTCAAGCGCGACGAGCACAGCTGCCAGTACTGCGGAGCGCACAGCAACGACCTGACGCTGGACCACGTGGTGCCTCGCAGCCGGGGTGGCGCAACCAGTTGGGAGAACGTGGTCGCCTGCTGCAAGCGGTGCAACGCGCGCAAGCGCGACCGCACCCCGGAGGAAGCGGCCATGTCCCTGCGCCGCCGCCCGTTCGCGCCGCGATTCATCTTCTCCAGCGCCTATGGCGTCTTGCCCGACATCGACCCCATCTGGGAGAAGTACCTGCCCTGAGCGCCGGCATCGCCGCATGCGGCCGCGACGGCACACGCTCGGCGTCGCGCCGAGTGTCAGACCCGCCGCACCCGCCGATCGTCCTGGAACAGCCTCGACAGCAGCGCGCCGATGATGCCCAGCACCAGCGCGCCGAGCAAGGCGCCCCAGACGCCGCTCACGGCCAGCGGTGTCAGCGCCGCCACGACGCCGATGGCCAGCGCGTTCACCACCAACAGGAACAGCCCGAGGCTCATCAACGTGAGGGGCAACGTCAGGAGCACCATCAAGGGCCGCACCACGGCGTTCACCAGGCCGAGCACCAGGGCGGCGAGCAGCAACCCGCCGAACGTGGGCGGGACGATGCTCAGCCCCACGTGGAGCTGCACGGTCAGCCACAGTGCGAGTGCGTTCAGCGCCCAGCGTACGAGCAGGTTCATGCCGCGAGTATACGCAGGTCGAGCGGCGCTCACACGGCTCAGGCCGGAAGCCGGATCAGCGCGGCGTAGCGCTCCACCAGCTCGAAGCCGAGCGAAAGCAGGATGTCGATCAGCTTGGGATCCGTCATGCTGAGCTCGGCCTCGACGCTGCCGAACGGGCTCGCCCCCGCGAGCTCGTTCAGCGTCGACACCACGAGGCGCCTGAGCATCTCGCTCGACTCCCGGTGCACCTGGAGCACGCCGACGCCGTTGAGCGCGTAGCGCGCGTCCAACCCGAGCCTGCGGGCACCGCACAGGGCGTAGCCGACCGGCTCCTGGTCGAGGGTCTCGCGCGCCATGAACCACAGGTCGGGCCGGAACGAGCCGTGGCGGCGCTTGAGATACGCCCAGAAGCGGTCGCTGACCGAGCGGGCCTCGGCGCGCTCGACGAGCGCCCGGAAGGCGCGATCGCTCTGGAGCGTCCAGGATTCCAGCACCAACGGAACACCCAGCGGCGGGACGTCGGCGAGATCGAAGTGGACGCGGCGAATCTCATCCCTGACGAATCCGAGTTCCGCCAGCACGCCCTCCAGCTCACGCGCGCGCGCTGCCGGCACGGCGTGCAGCGGCGCCACGGCAGCCTCGTGCGGGAAGCGCTGCAGGAGCGACGCGATGAGCTGGTGAAGCCCCGCAGCATCGTCGTCGTGCCACGGGCTCACCAGCGACAGCGTCTGATCGTCGTCCTCCGGGTCGGGCGCGCGCACGTACACGCCCGCGCTGGGCTCCCCATTCCCTTGCGCGAGCACGAAGCAGCGCGAGGCGTCGCCCGCCGGGTCCTCGAGGTGCGCGGCGAGGCGCTGTGAGAGACCGCGTGGGTCGCTGTGGCCCAGAAAGGCGACGGCGTGGCTCACGAACCACGCCACCTCGTCCGGCAGGAGGCTGCGGATCACGGTCGCTCAGTCTACCCGATGGGCGTCGGCCGCCGGAGCGTCGGCCATGGGCGTTGTCCCACCTCCTGCCCGGTTCCAGGTCCCGAGCCCAACCCGGCGAGTATGGTGAC
>CAYOXR010000425.1:0-2538 GCA_964407955.1 uncultured bacterium
CGCAATCTCGAAGACGTCGTGATGCGCGGGCTCCGGCGCGATCCCGAGGAACGCTTCGAAAGCGCTCGCGCCATGCTTGAGGCGCTGGCCGTCGTGCCCACGCGCGCCTGAGCGGCGCCTGCGCGTGATCCTCAGCTACAGCGGAGACCCGTTTCTGGCTCGCCGGGCCGCACGCGGCGCGCTCGCAGAGCAGGGTGTCGCGCCATCGGAGGTCGTGGTTCTCGCCGAGGATCTGGAGCCGGAGTCGATCGTTCGGGCTGCCGCTCAGGGCGGCCTGTTCGGTCGTGTGGCGGTCTTCTGCGACTTCGACGAGGCATTCCAGGGCCAGGCCGGCGTCAAGCCCCGCAACGACGCCATCGCAGCGTTGGCCGACGTCGACGCCGACGCACTCGTGGTCGTGGTCGACAGCGCCGCCACGCCCGCGCGCCAGAAGCGGTATCGCGCGCTCGGCCGGCACAGCCACCTGGCGGCGCCCCGCTTCGGCCGTTTGCCGCGCTGGACGGCGTCGGAGCTCGATGCGGCCGGGGTGCGCTACCGGCGCGGCGTGCCGGAGGCGCTGGCCGAGCTGTTCGGCGAGGATCCGGCCGCCATCGCCTCGGAGGTCCGCAAGCTGGCGACGCTCGAGGAGACGCTGGACGCCGAGCGCGTGCGGACGCTCGCCAACCGGTCGGCTGCCACCGACGCCTTCGAGCTGCTCGAGCGCATCGTCGACGGCGACGCGGCGGCATCGCTGGACATCGTGCGGACGCTGCTCGAGCGGGGTGAGCCGGCACAACGGGTGTTCGGCGCGCTGGCCTGGCAGTTCCGACTGGTGGCGCGGGCCGTCGCCCGCAGGCAGCGGGACGGAGAGCGGAACGCGCCGGCCGCCGGCGGTGGCCGGGCGGCCGAGCGCACCGACCGCATGGCGGCTCGCCTCGACGAGGCGGGCCTGCGGCGGGCCCTGCGTCTGTTGCTCGACGGCGATACCCGCGCCAAGAGCGGCGGGGACGCCGCGTGGGCGCTCGAGCGGAGCGTGCTGGTGCTGGCCGGGGCGTTCGAGCGCGGCCGCTGAACGGCCGCATGCGAGCAGCCGCGGTGAGCGAGGCGGCCTCTGCAACGCGCGACGGTGGGCAGACGTGCGTCGGACAGACAGGGCTACAGCGGTGCCGGCGACCACGCCCGGTAGCGAGCGTAGGCCTCGCGTAGGGCCTCGTCGGGCGCCGGATCGAGCCGGGCAAGCGGGGCGAGGTCGGGGGCGACCGTGCGGCCCAGGGCGCGGTGCGCGAGAAGCGCCGCCCCGTAGGCCGCGCCGGGCGCGTCGCGCAGCTGGGTGATCGGCAGCTCCAGGGCGTCCGCGAGGAGCTGGAGCCAGAAGCGCGAGCGGCTGCCGCCGCCTGTGGCCAGCACGCGTTCGAGGTTCGCCAGCGGCCGCATGACCTCCAGAGAGTCGCGCTGGCTGAAGGCCACACCCTCCAGCACCGAGCGCACCAGGTCGGCGCGCCGCGTCGCCAGCGTGAGCCCGCGCCAGGCGCCGCGCAGGGCGGGATCCATGTAGGGGGTGCGCTCGCCCGACAGGTACGGTTGGAAGGTCACGCCCCCGGCCCCCGGCGGGCTCGCCTCGGCCAGGCGCGTGAGCTCGTCGAAGCCCACGTCTTCGAACAGTGCGTCGTGCGCCCACTGCAGGGACCCGGCGGCGGCCAGCGTGACGCCGAGCAGGTAGTATCCACCGTCGGCGTGGCAGAACAGGTGGACCCGGCCCTGCGGGTCGGGCGTGGCGCGCGCCATGGGTGCGAACAGCACCCCCGATGTGCCGAGCGACACGCTGCCGAGCTCCGGCTCGGCGCTGGACAGCCCCATGCCGGTCGCGGCCGCGGCGTTGTCGCCGGCGCCGGCCACGACCGGCAGACCATCCGGCAGGCCGCTCGCCGCGGCTGCGGCGTGCGTCACACCGCCGACGATGACGTCGGAGGCGACGACCTCGGGGTAGAGGCGTGGATCGATGCCCAGCGCATCGAGCACCTCCTCGTCCCAGTGCTTGGTGGCGAGGTGGAAGCAGTTCGAGCCCGAGGCGTCGGACGGCTCCGCCACGGCCCGTCCGGTGAGGCGCAGGCCGAGGTAGTCCTTGGGGAACAGGACGCGCGCCAGGCGCGCAAAGCGCTCGGGTTCGGCGGAGCGCAGCCACACCACCTTCGCCAGCTGGAAGCCGGTGATGGCGGGGTTTCCGCCGCGCTCCAGGAGCCGTTCGCGCCCCACGACCCGGTCGATCTCGCACGCCGCCTCGCCGGTGCGCTGGTCGTTCCACAGGATGGCCGGGCGAATGACGGCGTCATGCGCGTCGAGCGGCACCATGCCGTGCATCTGACCGCTCAAGCCGATCGCTTCGGGACTGGCGCCGGCGAGGCGATCCCGGATCTCCGCCAGCGCCTCGCAGGCGCCCTGCCACCAGTCCTCGGGTTGCTGCTCCGTCCAGCCCGGGCGCGGGGTCATGAGCGCATGGGGACGCTCGGCGGAGGCGATCTGCGTTCCGGAGTCGTCCACGGCCACGACCTTCACGCTGCT
>CAYOXR010000426.1:0-8439 GCA_964407955.1 uncultured bacterium
GCAGTGGCTCGCGAGGGCCGGGCATGGCATGAGGGCGAGGCGCCGGCGAACGACCTGCGGGCGCTGTTCGAGACCATCCACGCCAGAGTGCCCGCCGCCGACGGCGATCCGAACGCACCCTTCCGGATGCAGGTCGCCAACCTCGACTACTCCGACTACCTCGGTCGGCTGGCGATCGGCCGCGTGCTGCAGGGCAGCGTCAGCGCCGGTGACGCCATCGTTCGCGCCGGTCCGGACGGCCGTGTCACGCGAGCGCGGGTCACCAAGGTGTTCACGCACCTCGGGCTGGGCCGCAGCGAATGTGAGGCCGCCCAGACGGGCGACATCGTGGCGCTCTCGGGCGTGGACGACGCCATGATCGGTGAGACGCTGTGCGACCCGGAGGCCGTCGAGGCGCTCCCCGCCGTGCACGTCGACGAGCCGACCGTCAGCGTCACCTTCAGCCCCAACACCAGTCCCTTCGCCGGCCGCGAGGGGCGCTACGTCACCAGCCGCCACCTCGCCGAGCGACTGGAGCGGGAGCTGCTCACCAACGTGGCGCTCCGCATGGAGCCGCTCGGAAGCGAGCGCTACCGGGTCTCCGGCCGCGGCGAGCTGCACCTGAGCATCCTGATCGAGACCATGCGGCGTGAGGGGTATGAGTTCTCCGTGTCGCGCCCCGAGGTGATCCTGAAGCGCCGCGAGGGCGTGCTCAGCGAGCCCTTCGAGCGCGTGGTGGTAGACGTCCCCACTGCCGCCATGGGCGTCGTCATGGAGGCGCTCTCGGCGCGTCGCGGCAACCTCGTGCACATGGCGCCCGGCGCCTCTCGGGCGCGCCTCGAGTTCCGCGTCCCGAGCCGCCTGCTGTTCGGCTTCCGCACGGCGTTCCTGTCACAGACGCAAGGCGAGGGCGTGCTGAGTCACGTCGTCGACGGCTACGAGCCGTACGCCGGCGAAGCCGAGATGCGCGGCCACGGCTCGCTGGTGGCCATGGAGGCCGGTGAGGCCTTCGCCTACAGCCTCTACAAGCTGGCCGACCGGGGCGAGTTCTTCATCACGCCCGGCACCGAGGTGTACGTGGGCATGATCCTGGGCGCCCGCAGCCGTGCCGGCGACCTCAACGTCAACGTCTGCAAGAACAAGAAGCTCACCAACGTGCGTGCGGCCGGCAGCGACGACAACCTGTTGCTCACGCCGCCACGCCGTCTGAGCCTGGAGGAGGCGCTCGAGTACATCGCCGACGATGAGCTCCTGGAGGTCACCCCCAAGGCGTTCCGGCTCCGCAAGCGGGTGCTGGATCCCGGCCTGCGCAAGAAGGCCGAAGCCGCCCAGACCGCCTGAACGCGTGACCGCCCGCGAACCTGGCGGCGCTCACCCCGGCGGTTCGGCTATTCCCAGCGGCACGGCTGCAGCCACCGGCCCGGGGGCGCCGGCCGCCGGCCGGGTCGCGTCCGCGTCCGAGCCGTCGGGCGGCGCGTCCGCCCGTGGCCCGCGCTCGACCGTCAGGGTACCGAAAGGTTCGTGCTGATGGGCGCGCACCCGGCCCTGCCGGACGAGCTCCATGAGGGCGGCGAAGCTCACGGTACGGCCGGCCCAGTCCCGGGCATCGGCCAACTCGAACAGGGTGCCGCGCCCTACGCGCTTCAGCGCGGCCATGACGCGCCGCATGGCACTCGCCAGGGTGAGCCGCTCGAGCGCCAACTCGAAGTAGCTGCCGACGCGGTGGCGCGCAGCCAAGCGCGCCAGATCGCCCAGAGACGCACGCAGGGGCCGTTCCGGGCGGGGATAGTCGGGTCGGGGCGCACGCGCGGGCAACACCAGCCGGCGCTCGTCGCGACGCAGGCGCAGGAAGCGCACGGCCTCCTCCAGCTCTTCGAGCAGCGCTACCGCAGAGAGCGCCTCCTCGAGCACCGCCTCCTCGTCCTGCCCGGCGTCGCTGGGCGGCCGCGGCAGCAGCAGCCGCACCTTGAGCTCGACGACCTGGGCGACGCGTGGCAGCGCCTCGCTGGCGAGCTCCAGATCGACGTCGGCCAGCGACTCGAAGAAGCCGAGGTAGTCGCGGACCAGCCGGTAGAGGTCCAGCCGCATGGGCGGCAACGCGCCGCTACGCAGTGCCTGCGCCAGCTCTCCGAGGCTTCCCTGAAAGTGCTCCTGATCGACGGTGAACGTGGTCGGATCGGCCACGGCCCGAGTCTACCATCGCTGCCGCCGGACGCCGTCCCCGGCCGGTGCGGCGCGCGCAGCGGCGGCGCACCGAACGCCGGCGGCCCTCAGTCGAGGAAGGGGTCGCCGCCCTCCCGCACCAGATGGCGCGTGTCGTTGACCCGCTCCACCACCGCCTCCGCGCCGCGGAACAGCACCCTGCTCACGCCGGTGTGGCGCAGGTAGATGCGCTTGCGCCAGAGCGGACGCTCGACGCCCAGGACGTCGGCGAGCAGCATCTTGATGGTGCCCGAGTGGCTGACGGCCACCACGTGGTCGACATCCCCCATGTCCTCGAGCCAGGCCGCGGCACGCGCGCGCAGCTGCCGGTAGGACTCGCCGCCGGGTGCGGACCGCTCGTAGGGGTCGGCCAGCCACCATGCCCATTCCGGGTGCGCCTCGCATTCGTGCTGGCTAAGCCCTTCGAACGCCCCGAAGTCGAGCTCGGAGAGGCGCGCGTCGAGCCGGATGTCGCGGCCCGCGAAGGCGATCTCGGCGGTCTCGCGGGCACGCGCCAGCGGGCTCGAGAACACCTCGGCGCGCTCCTCCAGCCCGCGCACGTAGCGCGCCAGTTGGCGCGCTTGCGCGCGGCCATCGTCCGACAGCGGCACATCGGTCTGTCCCTGGACGCGGCCGCTGACGTTCCACTCGGTGAGGGCGTGCCGGATCAGCGTGAGCCGTTGCATGCGCCCCGAAGTGTACCAGCCGGGCACGTCAGGGGCGCGCTCCTACACGTTCTGGCTACGGGCACGCCGCCGGCGACGGCCCCGTGCTACCCTCGCGCCATGGAGCTGACCGCGAAGTCCGCCCTGGTCACCGGCGCCAGCCGCGGTATCGGCCGCGCCGTAGCGTCGGGCCTGGTCCGGGCAGGCATGCACGTGACCGTGACGGCAAGGCACGAGGACGCGATCGAGACGGCGGCGCGGGAGCTCGGCGCCGAGGGACCCGGCCGCGCCCTGGGCGTGGCCAGTGACGTGCGCGATTACGCGTCGCTGAGCGCGGCCGTCGGGCGCGCCGTCGAGGCGTTCGGAAGCCTCGACGTCGTCGTCGCCAACGCCGGCGTCGGTGTGTTCGCGCCCATCGACGGCCTGGCGGTCGAGGACTGGCACCGCGCCATCGACACCAACCTGACGGGCGTGTTCCATACCGTCAAGGCCTCGTTGGACGCGCTCAAGCGAAGCCGCGGCACCGTCATCACCATCGGCAGCCTGGCGGGCGCCAACTTCTTCGCCGGCGGCGCCGCCTACAACGCCAGCAAGTTCGGCCTCACCGGCTTCTCCCAGGCGATCATGCTCGATCTCCGCAAGCACGGCATCAAGGTGTCCTTGATCATGCCCGGCTCGGTGGCCACGCATTTCAGTGGCGACGGGCCGGGACCCGAGGACGCCTGGAAGATCCAGCCGGAGGACCTGGCGGAGATGGTGCTCTACCTGCTGCGAACCCCGGAGCGTACGCTGCCGAGCAAGGTGGAGGTCAGGCCCACGCATCCGCCCGGCAGCTGAGCGCGCCGGCCCGCACCCCGGCACCTCCCGTCGCGCAGGAGCGTTCGTTGTCCCGCCGCCGGTAGACTGACGGCGTGTACCCTCTCGTGCGCCGTGTCCTGTTCCGGCTTCCTCCCGAACGCGCCCACGGCGTGGTGATGGCTGGTCTGGCGGCGACCGGTCGCAGTGCGCTGCTTACGCATCTGCTGAGGGCCGCCTACGGGCTCGAGGACCCGCGCCTGGTGGTGCACGCGTTCGGGCTGCGCTTCCCGTCGCCCGTGGGGCTGGCCGCCGGCCTGGACAAGGACGGCGTGGCGGTGCCGGCGCTCGCTGCCATCGGCTTCGGCCATCTCGAGCTCGGCAGCGTCACGGCCCGAGCGCAGCCCGGCAACCCGCGGCCGCGTCTGTTCCGGCTGCTCGAGGACGAGGCGCTGATCAACCGCATGGGCTTCAACAACGCCGGCTCGGACGCCCTCGCACGGCGCATCGCGCGCCTCCGTCGCGCCGGCTCCGTACACGTGCCGCTGGGGATCAACGTCGGCAAGTCCCGCGACGTTCCGGTCGAGGATGCCGTCGACGACTACGAGCGTGCCTTGCGGGACGTCTGGCAGGTCGCGGACTACCTGGCCGTGAACGTCTCCTCTCCCAACACGCCGGGTCTGCGGAGTCTCCAGGCCTGCGGGCCGTTGGACACGCTGCTGGCGCTGGTGGGGCGCCTGCAACGCGAGCTGGGGAACAAGCCGGTGCTGCTGAAGCTCGCCCCCGATCTGGCCGACGAGCCCTTGCTCGACGCCGCGCGCATCGCCGAGCGCCACGGGCTGGCGGGGATCGTCGCCACCAACACCACCACCCGGCGTGAGGGTCTGCGCTCGCCCCACGCCACGGAGGCCGGCGGGCTGTCGGGCCGGCCGCTGGCCGCCCGCTCGTTGCAGGTCCTCGAGCTGCTGCGCGCCCACACACGGCTGCCGATCGTCTCTGTCGGCGGCATCGCCAGCGGCGCCGACGTGGTCGCGCGGCTGGCGGCAGGGGCGTCGCTGGTCCAGGTCTACACGGGCTTCATCTACCGCGGCCCGGCGCTGCTGCGGGAGCTGAACGAGGCCGTGCTGCGCGCGCTGGAGCGTGCCGGCCTGCGCGATGTGGCGGAGCTCACCGCTCGCGGGCTCCCCGCCCCCAGCCCGCGTCAGGCACCCCCGAGCGTGCGTTGACGGCGCGCGCCAGCGTGAACAGCAGGTCCGACAGCCGGTTCAGGTAGCGCAACGCTTCGGGATTGACCTCGGCGACGCGGGCGAGTGCCACCGTGTCCCGCTCTGCCCGCCGCGCCACCGAGCGCGCCACGTGAAGCGCGGCCGCGGCGTCGCTTCCGCCCGGCAGAATGAACGTGCCGAGTGGCTCCAGCTCGTCGTCGAGCGCGTCGATACGGCGCTCCAGCGCCTCGACGTCCGCGGCCGCCACCGGACGCAACGCCTGGCGTGCCCTGGCATCCAGCGGCGTGGCGAGGTCCGCACCCAGGTCGAAGAGCGCCCCCTGCAACGCCTCGAGGTCCTCGTCGAGCGCCGCCGCGGCCCCGCCCTGCCGTCGCAGCGCCGCGCGCGCAACGCCCAGGGCAGCATTGGCTTCGTCGACGCTGCCGTACGCCTGCACCCGGAGGTCGTCCTTGGCGACGCGCCCACCCCCGAACAGGCCGGTCTCGCCCTGGTCTCCGGTCCGCGTGTAGATCTTCATGTGGGCAGGATAGCGGACGCCCGACGTCGAGGCCGGGGGCGGCCGCCAGGCGCCCTCGGGTAGACTGGCCGCAACCATGTCCGTGCTGAAGGTGCTGCACACAGCCGTCTTCGGCAACGAGGTGTTGCGCTGGCTGATCGCGCTGGCCGACGCGCTCGCCGTGTACTTCGCGCTGCGAACGCTGCGCGGGTTCGTGCGCCGCAGCCTGCCCGCCCTCGCCGAGCGCACCCGCGTGGCCTTCGACGACGTGCTGGTGGAGACGCTGAGCGAGACGCACGCCATCACCTTCCTTGCCACCGCCATCTACCTGGGGTCGCTCGGTCTGGCCATCGGCGCACGCGCCACCAGCCTGGTCGCGCACGGCTTCGTGCTGGTGCTGGTGGTTCAGCTCGCGCTGTGGGCCAACCACGCGCTCAAGGCCGTCCTGGATCGCTACCGGCGCAACGAGGCCCTGGGTGCCGGCCGGCGCACCGGCCTGGCGGCGATCGGCTTCGTGGGCCGGCTGGTGCTGTTCACGCTGATGTTCCTGCTGGTCATGGAGAACCTCGGCATCCACGTCAATACCCTGCTGGCCGGGCTGGGCATCAGCTCGCTGGCCGTCGCGCTGGCACTGCAGAACATCCTGGGCGACCTGTTCGCCTCGCTCTCCATCGTCTTCGACAAGCCCTTCGAGATCGGCGACTTCATCATCGTCGATCAGAAGCTCGGCACGGTCGAGCACGTGGGGCTTCGCACCACGCGCTTGCGCAGCCTGACGGGCGAGCAGCTGGTGTTCTCCAACAACGACCTGATCAAGTCGCGCATCCACAACTACAAGCGTATGGCCGAACGCCGCGTGGTCTTCGGGTTCGGGGTCACCTACCAGACGCCGCGCGAGCAGGCGGCGCGCATCCCCGCCATGGTGCGCGAGATCATCGAGTCGCAGGACAAGGTGCGCTTCGACCGTGCCCACTTCAAGGCGTTCGGCGCATCCTCACTCGACTACGAGGTGGTGTACTGGGTGCTCGACACCGACTACACCGTCTACATGGACATCCAGCAGGCCATCAACCTGGCGTTGATGGCGGCCTTCGAGCCACAGGGGATCGAGTTCGCCTTCCCGACCCAAACGATCTTCCTGGAGAACGCCGCGGGCGCGCCGGAGGCGCCTCCCGTGAGCCACTCGACCTGGGCGGCGGCACCCGACCCGGGCGGCGACGAGGTCCGCGGGCCGTAGCCGTGCCCGGAAGGCGCGCGCCGCCGCTCAGGTGCCGCCGAACCGCTCCTCGACGTAGGCATCGAGCATGCGATTGAAGTCCTCGACGATGGTGTCGCCCTGCAGCGTGCCCACGAGCCGCCCGTCGCGATAGACCGGCGCCCGCGGCGCCTCGCCGGTGCCCGGCAAGCTGATGCCGATGTCGGCGTGCTTCGACTCGCCGGGGCCGTTGACCACGCATCCCATCACCGCCACTCGCAGGCTCTCCACGCCCGGGTAGCGCTCACGCCACTGCGGCATCTGAGCCCGCAGGTAGGTCTGGATGTCACGCGCCATCTCCTGGAACAGCGTGCTGGTGGTGCGGCCGCAGCCGGGGCAGGCCGTGACGGTGGGGGCGAAGCTGCGCAGCTCGAGCGCCTGCAGGATCTCCTGCGCGATCTCGACCTCACGCTCCCTCGGCGCACCCGGATCCGGCGTCAGCGACACCCGGACGGTGTCGCCGATCCCTTCGGCCAGCAGGGAACTCATCGCCGCGCTGCTGGAGACCGCACCCTTGACGCCCATGCCGGCCTCGGTGAGGCCCAGGTGCAGCGGGTAGTCGCAACGGGCCGCCAGCTTGCGATACACGTCCCACAAGGCGCGCACCCCCGAGACCTTGGCGCTGAGGATGAT
Organism: uncultured bacterium; assembly: GCA_964407955.1. Taxonomy (GTDB): domain Bacteria; phylum Deinococcota; class Deinococci; order Deinococcales; family Trueperaceae; genus JASBRS01. The sequence goes on from CAYOXR010000426.1 coordinate 7,252, forward strand.
GGCGTCGTGGCGCAGGCCGCGCACCTCGGCCTCGGCCGCGGAGAGCAGCGCCGACTGCAGCATCGCCTCCACGAGAACCTCGAACGCGTCGTCGGGCTCGTCGCGCCGGGCGTTGTCATCCATCAGGCGGGTGAGGAGCTGCTGGTCGAGCGACCCCCAGTTCACCCCGATGCGCACGGGCTTCTCGTTGTCGATGGCGGCGTCGATGATGGTCAGGAAGTTCTCGTCGCGATGCCTACCGGCGCCCACGTTGCCGGGGTTGATGCGGTACTTGTCGAGCGCGCGGGCCATGTCGGGGTAGCCGGGGAGCAACTTGTGGCCGTTGTAGTGGAAGTCGCCGACGAGCGGCACGTCGACGCCCATGTCCGCCAGCCGCGCGCGGATCTCCGGCACCGCCTGCGCCGCCGCCTCGTTGTTCACCGTGATGCGCACGATCTCGCTGCCGCTGCGCGCCAGCCTGGCAACCTGCTCGGCAGTGGCGGCCGCGTCCGCGGTGTCGGTGTTGGTCATGGACTGCACCACCACGGGGTGCTCGCCGCCCACCGGAACGGAGCCGACCCACACGGTCGGCGTGCGTCTGCGTGGCGTGCTCACCGTTCCAGTCTACCGGCGCGGTCCGCCGCGGCTGTGGCCCTCACGACCCGCTGCGCCCCCGCCCGCGCCGCGCAGCGGCGGCCGCTTGCGCGGCAGCACGGGCGCCGTCACGCGCTCGGCCCGGCGCCGCGGATGCGTGCCAGGACCTCGGGCAGCAGGGTGCGCGTGGTGCTGATCGCCTCGCCGCCGTAGATCGTCTCCGTGCCCTCCCAGTCGCCGAAGTAGCCGCCCGCCTCGGGCAGGATCACGGCGAACGGACCGCAGTCCCAGGGGTGCATCGCGGGATCCAGCATCACCTCGACGCGGCCGCTCGCCACCAGCGCGTGGCCGTAGGCGTCGCCCCAGCCGACGCGACTGTAGCTGGCCGCCTGCAGCCGTCGCCAGGCCGCCTCGCGGCCGTACTCTGCGAAGCTGCCCGGATCGGTGCAGGACACGAACGCCCGATCGAGCGCGGGCGTGGTCGCGACCTGCAGCCGGCGGCCGTTGAGGAACGCGCCCCGCCCGCGCGCGGCATAGATCATCTCGTCGAGCGCCGGGAAGTAGGCCGCCCCCACGGTGATGCGACCTTCCTCCTCCAGCGCCACCAGCACCTGT
>CAYOXR010000427.1:0-8776 GCA_964407955.1 uncultured bacterium
TCTGGCCGCCCAGCGTCTCGCCGGCGAGCAGGAAGTGCGCCAGCGCGGGGCCGATGAGAGGCACGTAGGATGCCTGCTGGGCACCGACGATGACGGACCAGATGGCCGTCTGATCCCAACGCAGGATCTGCCCGGTGAACCCCATCGCCACTGTCAGGAACAGCAGCACCGTGCCGCTCATCCAGCTGGCCTCGCGCGGGTACTTGTAGGACGCGAACAGGAACGTCCGCAACATGTGCAGCCCGACCATGAGGATCATGGCCGAGGCACCGAAGTAGTGCACCGACCGCAGGAAGTGGTCGAGCGCCGAGTTCTCGGTGATGAACTTGAGGCTCTGATAGGCCTGGCTGGTCGACGGGATGTACGTGAAGCTCAGGGCGATGCCGGTGATCACCTGCAGGATGAACGCGAACAGGGTGGCGCTGCCGAACACGTAGAGCCAGGTCGAGCCGCGCGGAACGAGATGCTCGGCCACGGGGCGGATGAGGGCCGCGATACCGGTGCGTTCCTCGAGCCAGTTTCCTAGGCGACGGAACATGTCGTACCCCTCAACCCTGCTTCGGCACCCTGCCGTTGAGCGGCAGAGGCGTGGTGAGGATCTCGACGTTCCCGTTCTGAACGCGCACCGGATAGCGGGCGAGCGGCCGGGGTGGGGGACCGGCTGCGACATCGCCGTTGGCGTAGTACACCCCGCCATGGCACGGGCACACGAACATGTCCGCGCTCTGCTCCCAGTGCACCGGGCAGCCGAGGTGGGAGCAGTTCACGGTGAAGGCCGTGAAGCTGGTTTGGCCGTCGCGGCGCAGGTACGCCGCCGTCTTCGCCGCTGCCCCGCCCCAGCCGTCCGTACCGGCGTTCTCGAAGCTGACCTCGACGGTCTGTCCGGTCTTGTAGTTGTCCACCGGGCCAAGCGTGCGCCACACGCGTGGATGGCTCCGCCACATCGGCTTGATCACGTCGAGCAACGTCGGGATGCCGACGAGCAAGGCGGCGAATGCCCCGAGTCCGAGGCTGGTGCGGCCCAGGAACCGGCGTCGACTCAGATCGTCGGACGACGGGGTCCCTGAGGCCTCCCCCTCAGCCATGGGATTCGTGGGTTTGTCCGTCATGAAGCATCTCTCCCATCCATCCGACGATCGAGGTCGCGAACATGATGACGCCCGCCACGATCACCAACCAGACCGTGATGAGCCCGAGAAGGATGAAGGTGATACCGAAGGCTGTGAGCAAAGGCCATGCGGTCGGCCTGGGAATCAACATCTCCTGCGGCTGCTGCCAGTCGACCTGATCGGTGTCGTTCATCCTGCTCCTTCCAAAGCCTTGTGGGCCGCAGCCGGCCGCGCCTCGCCACGAGCGGGCGTCGTGCCCCGTGACGGAGCGGTCGACGGCACGTCAGCTGCGGCCGGGACCGCAGCAGGCGGCGCGACGGAGCCGTCCGGGACCCCAACGACAGCGCTCGCAGCGTCTTCAAGCATGGCCGTCCTCCCACCGCTCGGCATGGCGTCGTCCCGGCCGACGAGCGCCGGTCGGCGTTGCTGTGGACGAGCCGGCACGTCCGTCTCCGGGGCGCTGAACCACAACCCGAACTCGATCAGGATGACGACGATATAGAACAGCCCGCCGAGGAGCCACATGACCACGCCGCCGAGCTGTTGATCGGCCATCACAGAGAGATTCCAACCGTTGCGGATCAACGCCAGCGCCCCGTACGGGTCGGGCGGGTTCAGGTAGAAGGGGTAGAGCACGGTGGGCGCGAAGGTGATGTAGATGCCGAGGACCGACAGGCCGGCCATGGCGCCGAACAGGTACATCATCGAGAGCTGGGGGGTCAAACGCCGCTCCCGCAGCGGCGTGAGAACCGGCCACCAGAACATGGTCGCGGTCACGACGAAGCTCAGGTGCTCCAGCGCATGGATGTTCTCGCTCGCCAGGGCGGCGTCGTACAGGACCGGCAGGTGCCAGATCCAGAGGGTCAGGATCTTCGTGGGCAGCGCCACGCGAGGGCGGCCGAGCAACCGTTCCAGGCGGTCCAGCAACGGCACGGCCATGAGCCGCCTGGTGGCCCCCGGGGGGAGCCCCCACAACAGCAGCGGCGGCGCGATCAAGATGAGCAGCATGTGCTGCACCATGTGCACGCTGAACAGGTAGTGGTCGCCGAGGCCGTCGATGGGCGAGATCAGGGCCAGCACCAGCGTTGCCAGGCCGGCAGCGAACAACAGCGCCCGCGCGCTCAGGCGTTCCCGCAACCATGCCGCGTATGCCGCCAGCAGCGCCACGCTGCCCCCGATGACGGATGGGTCGGGGGACCACATGAGGGCAAGAAGGCGGCTGGTGGTCATGGTTATATGAAGATGAGGTACGCAACGCAGAACACCGCGATCCAGACGGCGTCAACGAAGTGCCAGTAGTACGAGAGCGAAACGACGGCGGATTCGTTTTCGGGGCCGAGCTTGCCGGCGAAGCTCATGCCGGTGAGCGAGCTCAGCATGATTAGGCCCGTGACGACGTGCAGCCCGTGGAAGCCGGTCAGTGTGAAGAAGGCCGAGCTGAACACGTCGTAGTTGAGTGCGATGCCTTTGCGGAAGAGCTCGGTGTACTCGATGCCCTGCCCCGTAAGGAAGGTGAGGCCGAGCAGGATGGTGATCACCATCCAACCGCGGTAGGCTCCGAATCGCCTGCGGTGAAAGTTGCGCTCGGCGATCCAGATCGTGAGGCTGCTCGCCCACAGGAACAGGCTGAAGATGAGCGTGCGCGGGACGGCCAGACTGCTGCGCGGCAGGTTGCCGAAGGCGCCGCTCAGGTACGCATAGCTCGACAGCAGCGTGAGGAAGAAGAAGATCTCGGAGCCGATGAAGAACAGCATCCCGATGATGTGCTTGTTCGTGCGGGGCTTGGCGGCGGTCGTATTCGCGGTCGTCATGCGTTGCCCTCCGGCTGAGCGGCGTGTGCATCGGCGAGCTCGGGATGCGCCAGGTCGAACAGCGGCCGCGCGCTACGCACGGGCGGCAGCCTTTCGAAGTTGTGCTCCGGCGGCGGCGATGTCGTCGCCCACTCCAGTGTCCAGGCATCCCACGGGTTGTCGCCCGCGACCTTGCCCTTGCGGAAGCTCCACACGATGTTCCACAGGAACAGCACGACCGCTGTGCCCAGGATGAACGCGCCGATGGTGGAGATCAGGTTGAGGGTGCCGTAGCCGGGCAGATTAGGGTAGGTGTAGACCCTGCGGGCCATGCCCATCACGCCGAGGATGTGCTGTACGAAGAACGTCATGTTGAAGCCGATGACGGCGAGCCAGAAGTGCCACTTGCCCAGGCGTTCGCTCATCATGCGGCCCGTGACCTTCGGGTACCAGTAGTAGATGCCGGCCCACAGGCCGAACATCGACCCGCCGAAGAGCACGTAGTGGAAGTGCGCCACCACGAAATACGTGTCGGTCAGCTGCCAGTCGATGGGCGCCACCGCGAACATGACGCCGGTGATGCCACCTATCACGAACTGGATGATCATGGCGGCGGCGAAGAGCAGCGGCGTGTCCAGCCGCAGCTTGCCCTGGAACATCGTCGTGCTCCAGTTGAAGATCTTCACCCCCGTCGGCACGGCGATGAGCATGCTGGTCGCACTGAACGCCGCGTTCATGGGCACGCCCAGGCCGACCGCGAACATGTGGTGGACCCACACGCCGAAACTCAGCAGGCCGATCGCGATCCCGGAGCCGGCCACGAAGGTGTAGCCGAAGATCGGTTTGCGGGAGAAGACGGGGACGACCTCGGACATGATGCCGAAGGCGGGCAACGCCATGATGTAGACCTCGGGGTGCCCGAAGAACCAGAAGATGTGCTGCCACAGGATGGCCGAGCCACCGCTCGCGTTGGCGCGGAAGAAGTGCATGTGCAGGATGCGGTCGCCCAGCAGCATGATGAGCCCGGCGTTGAGCGGCGTGAGGGCGAAGAGGATGAGCAGGCTGGTGATGACCATCATCCACACGAACAGCGGCAGGCGCCGCCAGGTCATGCCCGTGGCCCGGTAGCGCACGACGGTGACGATCAGGTTCACGGCGGCGGCGATCGTCCCGACGCCTGTCTCGATGAGCCCCGCCGCCCAGTAGTCCAGCCCCGGTCTGGACGTGAACGCGCTCTCACTGAGTGGCGCGTAACTGAACCAGCCGGCGTTCGCCAGGCTGCCGGTGAACAGAGCGAGGTAGATGACGATGCCGCCCAGCAGGAACACCCAGTAGCCCAACGCGTTCAGGCGAGGGAAGGCGACGTCGCGTGCCCCGACCATCAACGGCAAGATGTAGTTCGCCAAGCCTATGAAGATCGGCATGACCACCAGGAAGATCATGGTGGTGCCGTGCATGGTGAAGATGGCGTCGTACTCCTGGGGCGAGAGCACCTTGGCGTTCGGCGCCGCCAGCTGGATCCGGATCAGCAGGGCCTCGATGCCGCCGACACCGAAGAAGAACAGCGAGGTGACCATGTACATGATGCCGATCTTCTTGTGGTCGGTGGTCGAGAACCAGGTCAACCACCCCCAGCCGCGGTTGAGCGGAGGGAACGGATGCTCGTGCGGCGAGAGCGCCTCAGGTGCAGCCCCCATCGACTTCTGTGCCACTACTTCGCCTCCAGGTAGGCCACCAGTGCGTCGATCTGCGACGTCGAGAGGTGGAGATTCGGCATGTGGACGCCGGGTTTGACGGCTTGTGGGTTCTCCAGCCAGGTGCGCAGGTCGGCCGGTGTGTTGGCGAGGACGCCAGCGCCGAGGGTGTCACGGGTGCCGAAGTGCGTGAGGTCCGGCCCGACGTCTTGACCCTTGCTGCCCCCAGATCCCGTGATGTTGTGGCACTCGGCGCACTTCCCATCGAAGTACCCCATGCCGATGGCCTCGGCGGCGCTGGTGGGGGCGGGGTGGGGCTTCGCCTGACCGGCGAGCCATGTCTGGTAGTCCGCCGGGGTCTGCGCGTAGACGCGGATGCGCATCCAGGCGTGGCCGGCGCCGCAGTACTCGGCGCAGGTGCCCAGGTAGACGCCAGGCTTGTCCGCCTCGATGACCAGCTGGTTCGGGTGCGCTGGGACCGCATCGATCTTGCGACCCAGCTCCGGGACCCAGAAGTCGTGGATCACGTCCACCGAGGTCAGGGTGATGTCGATGGGTTTGCCCACCGGTATGTGCAGCTCGTTGGCTGTGACGACCTTGCTGCCAGGGTAGCGGAACTCCCACCACCACTGGTGCGCGACGACGTCGACGTTCACGGGGTCGGTCTTGGGGTGCTTCGGCGGCGTCACCGCCTCCATGCTTTGCACGGTGAGCACGAACAGCACCACGAGGATGGCGAAGGGGATCGTCGTCCAGGTGATCTCCACGATGGTGTTGCCGTGGGTCTGCGGCGGCAGCTCGGAACTCCGCTCGCGGTCCCGGTAGCGGATGAGGTTGAAGATCACGAACGCCGAGACGAGCACGAGGATCACCATGGAGATCCAGAAGGTGACCCAGAACAGGTGCGCGATGTTCTGCGCGTAGGGGGACGCCGGACTGAGGACAGAGTTGGCGGTTGAGTAAAGACTATGCACGCACGTTCACTCCACGCGGGGGGCCCATCCGCACGCCCGCCCTGAACTCGGCTTTGGGTTGCCGGACCGAGAAACCGCCAAGCGCTCGGTGTCCCCGCCCGAACCTACACGACGCCCGCTCCCACGCGCCACGACCCACAGGCTTCTTCCTCACCCTGCGGGAGGGTGGCCTCCGATGCTGGCCGCCTTCCCAAGCGCGACCGTGGCATGACCGGCTAATCGGGTCTGCCGAACTTACGGGAGTCTAACATCAGCCGACACGGCGCGTGGCAAGTCCGGGACTTTTGTCTCTAGCGCGAGCGGAATGTCCTTCTCAACGGCAGTCCGGGCCGCGACCCCGATTGGCGACGCCGCATGAACCTTCAGCCGGGCGCATGAACCCCTGCACGGGCGCATGAACGATCCATTAGCATCACCACGGCGGATCGGGTTGACGAAGCCCGGGGCCGGCGCTAGGCTAGCCCACGTGTCCAAGACAGTGCAGGTGGGCCGAAGTTGCCGTGATTGCGAGGTGCGCTTGTGAAGGCTCGGAGAGTGGCTATCGGAACGGTACTGGTGCTGGGGGCGCTCGTGGCGCTGTCTGTCACCGGCGTCTTTGCGCAGGCCGGGGGTGACTCGGCGGCGGCCGGGAAGACCGTGTTCGACAACAACTGCTCTGCCTGCCACCAGGCGTCCGGAGCAGGCATCCCAGCCACGTTCCCGCCGCTTGCGGGCTACGTTCCGAAGTTCCTGGACAAGGGCGCCGACGGACGGACCACCCTGATGCACATCGTGCTCTTCGGGATGACCGGCCAGATCAGCGCAGATGGGCAGTCGTACAACAGCACCATGCCGACCTGGGGCAAGATCCTCAGCGATCAGCAGGTCACGGACGTGCTCAACTACATCACGACCGCCTGGGGCAACGACAAGGCGGAACCCAAGGACTTCAAGCCCTTCACGCTCGACGAGGTCAAGAAGGCCGCGGGCGCCAACCTGACCCCGGACCAGACCCGTCAGGAACGGGCCAAGTTGGGGCTCTGAGCACTCGAAAGCAGCTCATGGCGGACATGCGCCCGTCCACTTAGGACGGGCGCATTCGTTTCGCCGCCTCGATAGCGACCTCGTGGTCCGAAGCGTGGGCGCGCCCTCTTTTTTCCCGCGCCATTCGTATACGGCAGGTCTATGCCGTGCCGGTTGGGCTGGTATGGTCGTGCTCTCGATGGCCTGTCGGGTGATGGCGGAGACGGCTGAGGAGTGGAGCGTCGTTCATCTTCTCTCTGGTCCGTGATCAGTGTCGATGAGGGCGAGCCGGGCGCCCGAAGCTGCCTCCGGTGTGGCCTAGACGCAGCGTGCTAGCCTTTCCGTTACAGGGCCAAGAGAAGGGAGTGTGATGCCATGCGCAGGTCCGTGCTAGGTGTCGTTGCTTTCGTGTTGATTGCGGCCATGGGATCGGCATTCGCTCAAGCGCCGATCACCGTGAAGGTCGGCCTCGAGGCATCCGGTACCTTCTCTTGGGTCGCGTACGCAATGAAGCGCTACGGGCTGGACAAGAAGTACGGCATCGACCTGCAGTCAGTCAAGTATGCGACCAAGCAGGCCTCCCGCCTGGCGCTCAGGGAGGGGACCGTCGACATCGTGGTCGACGACTTCATCGGGGTGGTCCAGGACCGCAACGCCGGCATCCCGGTCCAGGCCGTGTATCCGTACAGCAAGGCGACGGGCGGCGTGGTCGTGCGCGCGGACAGTCCGATCAAGACGATCGCGGATCTGAAGGGCAAGACTATCGCCGCAGCGAACCTCGGCGACAAGAGCCTGCTCATCTTGCGGGCGTTGACCACCACGAAGTACGGCTTCGATCCCATGACCGACGGTAAGGTCCTGTCGGCGGCGCCGCCGCTCATGACCCAGTTGCTCGCCAGTGGGAAGATCGACGCGGCGATCCCCTACTGGCACTTCGTGGCGCGCATGGTTGGGTCGGGCGATTACCGCGACATCATGAACGTGACGGACATGCTGAGTCAGCTCGGGTTGCGCACGGACCTCCCCATCCTGGTCGTGGTCGCGCGTGAAGGGGCCAATCCCAAGGGCGTCACGCAGTTTCTCGCCGCCCTCAAGCAGACCGAGAAGCAGATGGAGGCGGACAGCATGAGTGGGGTGTGGCAGGGCATCCTCGATCAGAAGCTATATAGTCTTCCCGATCCATCCCTGTTCCCCGCCGTGCGCAAGCGCTGGGAAGCGGGCCTACCGACCACCTGGAATCAACAGGTGATCGACGGCCTCGTGACGCTGGTCGACCAGCTCGTCAAGGTGGCCGGGCCCAACGTCGTCGGCGTCAGTAAGCTTCCGGCCGATGCCTTCACGACGAAGTACGCTCCGAATGGTTGACCGCGGGTTGGGCGCCAGGGGAGGCTGAAGCACGGAGACCGAGAGCCGACGGAGCCAGCGAGGAGAGGAGACCCAGGAGCGGCGGAATCGGCCTCAGCCTCTGCGTTCCTGGGTCTCAAGGAGCGGCTATGTCGGCGTCTCCTATTTGTCGATCCTCGCGGTCTGGATCGTGCTTTCGAAGGTTCTACCGGCCCAGTTGCTGCCGGGCCCCCTGGCCACGTTGAGCTTCATCGGCGACGAATACAGGCGAGGCGCGCTCATGCTGAACCTGTGGGCCACCTCGCAGCGCGTCCTCATCGCCTTCGGCATCGGCATGGTTGGTGGTGTCGTCATCGGCGCCGTCATGGGTTTGTCGGCGCGGATCGACCGGCTGCTGCAAGCGTGGTTGCTCGCCGGGCTCACCGTGCCCAGGATCGTGCTGTTCGTGGTCGCCTACCTCTTGCTCGGCTTGAACGACCAGGCAGCCGTCGGCGCGCTGATCATCACCATCGTGCCGACGATCGTGGTGCAGCTGCGAGAGGGAACGCGCGCGCTGGATCCCAAGCTCCTCGAGATGGCACGAGCCTTTCGCCGACCCCGGTCCGAGGTCTGGCTCCGCGTGGTGTTGCCGCAGCTCATGCCCTACATCGTGGGCACGGCGCGCGCGTCGCTATCGCTGGCGTGGAAGATGGTCGTGCTGGCGGAGCTTCTCGGACGCACGAACGGCGTTGGCTACATGATCTCCTTCTACTTCCAGATGTTCAACATGAAGGGCGTACTCGCGTACGGCGTCACCATGATGGTGGTCCTTGCCGTGATCGATGTCGCCCTCCTGGGAACGCTGCAGCGCAGGGCGTTCCGTT
>CAYOXR010000428.1:0-3100 GCA_964407955.1 uncultured bacterium
ACGACCGGCCCGAGCGCAGGCCGCCCGAGCGCAGGCCGCCCGAGCGCAGAACCAGGCGCTAGCCCAGGCCGGGGCGTCAGCCAAGGCGTGGGCGGCAGCCACGGCACGGCGGCCAGCCAGGGTGCCGGTGAAGGCGCCACCGAGTTTCCGGGCCGCTTGCCACTGGCGGTGGTGGGCGTGGAGCTGTACGGCTCCAATGCGCTGCTGCGCTCGCTGGCCGTGCACCCGGACGCCCGCGGCCGCGGCTACGGCGAGGCGCTGCTGCGCCACGCCCTGCGCGAGGCCGCCGCGCACGGCGCCCGCAGCGCCTACGGCCTCACCACCACCATCCCGGAGCTGCTCCTGCGCTGGGGATTCACGGAGGTTCGCCGAGCGTCGCTGCCCGCTACGCTCGAGGAATCGGCCGAGCTCCAGGGCGCCTGCCCCGACGACGCCAGCGCGTTCGTGCTGCCCCTGGCCTAGAGCCAGCTCACGTCACCGGGGCCTCGGGAGCGGGGCCGGGGAGGGCGCCGACGAGCATCCGAGGTGGCGTCGCGAAGGCGACGGCGCCACCGGAGCGGGAATCGTACGGTTGCCTCGCGATTCAGCCGGGTCGCGCGGTCGGGCGGTGGCCGCCCACGAAGGCGGAGCCGCAGACGCTAGAGTCGCGCCCCGGAGTCGCCGCGAGGCCCTGGTGTGCGTGCTGTGCCCTGGAGTCGCGGCGAATCCCCGAGGCCAGGGCGAGACCCGGGCGTCACTGCGACACCGGCGAGAGGGGGCGGCATGGACGAAGTCGGCGAATCGCTTCTGGACAATCCCTTCTGGCATGCCATGGTCGGGCCTCAGCGGGAGCTGGCGTACGGCAGCGGCCTGGCGCGGCGCACCGAGGTCATTCCAGGCGCGGCCCTTGAGCGCGCGGACGAGGCGGCGTTCGCCGACCTCGACGCGCTCTCGGCTCCCGGCGACGAGCTCCTCGTGCTCATGCGCGCGCCGCTGCCACTGCCCGAGGGCTGGGTGCGGGAGTCGACGGTCGAGTTCGATCAGTACGTCTGCCCACGCCTGGCGGCGGCCCCGGCAGTAGAGGCAACACTGGAGGCAACGGTGGAGGCGACGGCGGAGGCGACGTGGCTGGGCAGGGACGACCTGGCGGACATGCAGGAGCTGGTGGAGCTCACGCAACCGGGCCCGCTCTTCCCGGGCGCGCTGGCGTTGGGGCGCTTCCTGGGGATCTACGAGGACGGCCGGCTGGTGGCGATGGCGGGCGAGCGCTGCCACCCTCCCGGCTATCGCGAGATCAGCACGGTGTGCACGCTGCCGGCATGCCGTGGACGGGGGCTTGCGAGCGCCCTGACGGCCCGCCTGGCGAGCGACATCCTGGCGTCCGGGGAGACGCCTTTCCTGCACGTGGCGCCGGGCAACGAGGGGGCCGCCCGCGTGTACCGGCGGCTCGGCTTCAGGCTGCGTGCGCGGGTCACCCTCTCCCACCTACGGAAAGCCGAGGCATGAAGCCTGCTCGGGCAGGAAGCGCCTGAGCGAGCCGAAGCGCCGCTTCGACAGCGGCTTGCTCTCGCACGCTGCCTCGCGCACGCTGCCTCGCACAAGTTCTGTCGTGTGACGGAGGCCCGAGCCGGTGCTCTGCCGCGCCGCGGACCGTTCCGGGACGGCGGCCTAGCTCGGCGCTCCGCCCTGCACCACGCGGTCCTTGCCTTCGGCCTTGCCGGCGTACAGCGCGCGGTCGGCGGCGCGCACGGTGTCGTGGATGCTGCCGCCCTGCTCGTACACCGCCACGCCGAAGGTGCCGGTGACGTGGAGCTCGGTCTCGCCCGTTCGCAGCGGCGTCTCGGCGATGGCGCGGCGCAGGCGGTCGGCCACCTCCAGGGCGGTCTCCATGGTGGTCTCGGGCAGCAGCAGCAGGAACTCCTCGCCGCCCCAGCGCGCCACCTGGTCCTGCGCGCGCACGGTGCCCAGCAGCCGCTGCGCGATGGCGCGCAAGGCGTGATCGCCCACCGGGTGGCCGTGGCGATCGTTGATGCCCTTGAACTCGTCGAGGTCGGCCACCAGCACCGCGAACGAGCGGCCGTGGCGCTCGACGCGCGCGACCTCGGCGTCCATCAGCTCGCTCATCGCGCGGCGGTTGAGCAGACCCGTCAGCGGGTCGGTGCGCGCCAGCTCGTCGACGCGCGCCAGCGCCCGCCGCAGCGCGCCCTCGGCGGCCTGCACCGCCTCGTTGGTCACGTGCGCGAGGAAGCCGAGCGTGCTCACCAGCAGGCCGCCGTTGAGCACCGCCAGGCCGCGCAGCGTGCCCGGCCCGACCGTCACCAGCGGATGCACGCCTTCGGCGAACGCCATCAGCGCCATGAACGCCACCGCCTCGGCCAGGCCCCACATCACCTTGGCGGCGATGCGCGACCTGGGGTTGAGGAAGGTCAGCACCGTCAGCAGCGGGATGTACACGAAGAAGCCCGCACGCAAGCCCATGAAGATGGTCGCCACGACCGCGTGCACGGTCACCTCCGCCGCGCCGATCGCCAGCGGCCGGTCGAGATCGCCGCGGGCGAGCAGGCGCTGCGCGTAGACGTATCCCGCCACGCCCAGCACGTTCAGCACGATCAGCGGCCACACGCCGATGGCGATGAACGCGCCCAGGAACATGACGTGCACCAGCAGCCCGAACCACACCATGTTGCGGAGGATCCAGCGGAAGCGCTCCACGCCCTCCACGTCCGCCACCGCCTCGCGGATGGAGGTGTGGGTGTCGGAGCGGCGCGTCAGGAGGTCCTTCAGCGTCGCGCCCACGACGGCGATCAGGTGCCCGATGGAGCGTTGGGAGGAGGGAGGCTGCGTTTGGGCCATCGCATCGAGCGCCGGGGGCTCCGGGAGGGCAGCGCGGGGGATCTCCGGTCGTCTGAAGGCCCCGCGAGGAGGAGGTTTCGTGTGTCCCCCAGCTCGTGCTCGGCGGGCACGTACACCACGTCTACGCCCCCAGCATGCCGCAAACCCGCTTACGTCATTCTTATGTAGCTGTCTCAACCCCCGTGCGGACCCGTCCAGTGTAGGGCATCGGCGCGGGCCAGGCGCGCCGAATGATTCACCGTGGCTCGCGGAGCAGCGTCACAGGCGC
>CAYOXR010000429.1:0-1755 GCA_964407955.1 uncultured bacterium
ACACGGTTGCTAGGCTCCGGGCCGTCGTATCAGAGCGAACCTCTGAGACTGGAGAGACCGTTGCGGCCTTTCTGAATGCGTTGGTGGCCTGCTGGGGCACTCTCTCTGACCTTGTGCAGCGTCAGGAACACGGTGCTCAGCGAGATGGGGAAGCGCTCGGATGGCACGACGCTCGGCGCATCGTGTTCCATACCCTAGACCGTATGTAGCGGCGCGGCGCCCCGCCACGTAAGTTGGCGCGGGTTGCCGCCACGCAGGGTGGTGGCAGAGCCGCAGTTACGGGGAGGCGCCGCATGGCTGAGTCTACGTTCATCGGTCTCGACGTGCATGCACGCTCGGTGGTCGCCGGGGTGCTCGATGGTGAGAGCGGCGAGGTGAGGACCGCAAGCGCCCCGGTGGGCACGGCGGAGCTGGTCACCTGGCTGCACGCCCAAGGGGCGTCGGTCGCCGTGACCTACGAGGCCGGGCCCACCGGCTACGGTCTGGCGCGCGCCTGTGAGGAGGCGCGCATCCCCTGCCTGGTGGCGGCGCCCTCGAAGATCGCGACCGCCCCCGGCGAGCGCGTCAAGACCGACCGCCGCGACGCCCTGCGGCTGGCCAAGCTGCTGCGCCTCGGCGAGCTCACCGCGGTGCGCGTGCCGACGCGCGCCGAGGAGGCTGCCCGCGACCTCGTGCGCGCCCGCGAGGACGCGCGCGCCGACCTCATGCGCGCCCGCCACCGGCTGAGCAAGCTGCTCCTTCGCCACGGGCTCGTCTGGGAGGCCGGCACCTGGACGCAGGCGCACGAGCGCTGGCTCGCCGCGCAGCGGTTCGCGGAGCGCGGCCTGCAGCTCGCCTACGAGGAGAGCCTCGAGGCGGTCGCGAGCGTGCGCCGCCGCCGCGACGCCCTCGATGCGGCGATCGCGGAGGAGGCGGCCAGCGAGCCCTGGGCTGATGTCGTCGGCCGCCTCGCCTGCCTGCGCGGCGTCTCCACGCTGACCGCCTTCGGCCTCGCCTGCGAGATCGGCGACTCCGGAGCGCTTCGACGGGCGCTCGATCGGCGCCTACCTGGGGCTGGTGCCCAGCGAGAGCTCCTCCGGCGAGCGTCGGCGCCAGGGGGCGATCACCAAGACCGGCAACGGTCACGCCCGGCGCCTCCTGGTCGAGGCCGCCTGGCACCAGCGCAAGCGCCCCTACCAGGGCAGCGAGCTGGCGCGTCGCCGGCAGGGCCAGGCCGCCGCGGTGCGCGAACGCGCCGCTGCCGCCGAACGCCGTCTGCACCGCCGCTGGCGGAGCTTCGACGCGCGCGGCAAGCGCTCCACGGTGGCCGCTGTGGCCGTCGCTCGCGAGCTCGCCGGCTGGTGCTGGAGCCTCGCCGTCATGGACGGCTGAAGGCTTACCTCGGACGCCGCGGGGAGCGCGCCGGGCGGGCGCGAGGAGCATGCGCGGCACAGCTATGAGCAGCCCTCTCGGCCACGCTCGACCCTAGACGAGCGCCGCTCCCGACGCACAAGACGGTCATGCGGATAGCCAAACCCGCGCATATCAGACTGACCGCGCGTCGCCACCTGCGCCTGACGCGCTCCCCACGCCGTCCACCATCTCGACCACCGGGCCCGCTGCCGCGGGAGGGTCAGCGACTGCGCCTTGACAGGAGGCGCTCCATATCAGCTGTCCGCTCTCACGCGGTTGTTGACCTGAACCTGCCCTGCGGCGCGTCCCGGTGATCTGCGCACGGTCCGGGCTCGACAGGCGTGCCCCTGGCGCCGGAGGATG
>CAYOXR010000430.1:0-10058 GCA_964407955.1 uncultured bacterium
TGGGGATCCGTCGCTACTTCGAGGCGCCGGCCAAGGGCGCGAAGCCGGCCGAGCGGGCCTCCGCCAGCGACCACGCAGCGGACGTCCCGGCCGAGCACGCCCGTGCTGCGGCCTCGGGCGCCACAACCGGCGCCGCAACCGGCGCCGACGCGCCGACAGCGCCCGCCACCCGAAAGATGACGGTGGACGACTACTACGGCTTCCTCTTCGACAACGGTGTGCCCGGCCTACCGGCGGCGGCCGAGCGAGAAGGGTTGACGCCGCTGGCGTACATGCGGCGCTACGGCAGCTTCGAGATCACCACCGAGCCAAGCGCCCGCTACCTCGAAACGGTGCCCGAGTCGCAGCTGGCCGACGCCGTCACCGTGGCCGGCGTCGTCTACGCCCGCAGCGGCGGGGCTGCCTACGGTCCCAAGGCCGATCCCCTGCCCGACGGCCGCAGCCCGGTGGGCGTCGAGGTGGACGGCAGCGTGCTGCGTGGCTGGCCCACGCCCAGCGGCAAGCTCGAGTTCTACTCCCCGACGCTTCGCGACTGGGGCTGGCCCGAGTACGCCCTGCCCACCTACATTCGCAGCCACGTCCACAAGAGCCGCCTCGCCGCCGGCGAGGTGGCGCTGCTGCCCAACTTCCGCCTGCCGGTCCAGGTGCACACCCGCAGCGCCACCAGCAAGTGGCTCGACGAGATCGCGCACACCAACCCGCTGTGGATGCACCCGCAGCGCGCCGCCGCGCTGGGCGTGCAGACCGGCGACCTGGTACGGGTCACCACGCGCATCGGCCACTTCGTGCTGCCCGTGTGGGTCACCGAAGGCATCCGTCCGGACGTCGTCGCCTGCTCGCACCACTTCGGACGCTGGCGCCTCGACGACGAAGGCGGCGGCAACCGGGCGCTGTCCTCGGTGGTGGACCTCAACAAGGACGGCAGCCGCTGGCGCATGACACGCAAGCGCGGCGTGCGCCCCTTTGCCTCGACCGACAGGGACACGAAGCGCATCTGGTGGAGCGACGTGGGCGTGCATCAGAACGTCGCCTTCTCGGTCCACCCCGACCCCGTGTCGGGACAGCACTGCTGGCACCAGGCCGTCACCGTGGAGCGCGCCCGGGAGGCGGACCGAAACGGCGACATCGCGGTCGACACCGCCAAGGCGCACGCCACCTACCGCGAGTGGCTGTCCAAGACGCGGCCGGCGCAGCGCTACAGCCCCGACCGCACCCGCCGGCCGCGCTGGCTGCCGCGGCCGCTGCATCCCCAGGACGAGGCCTACGCGCTCCCGGGCAGCGACGCGACGTCGGCCGAAGAGGTGCGTGACGATGCCTGACGTCGCCGTGTTGGGACCGACATGACGCGCGATCGCTCGCTGCCGGCCGGCCGGGCCGGCCAGCGCCCGAAGCGGGCGCCGGCAAGGCGGCCGCCGACACCGCCCGTGGCGGGGTCGGCGCCAACGCCGGCTGCCGCCGGCAACGACCGCGAGCCGCTGGAGCTCGCAGCCGGCTACCGGCTGCTGTCCGAGCTGTTCGCCGCCGAGCCCGACGAGGAGCTGTTGGCCCTGGCGGCCACGATGCCCGCGCTCGCCCGCCACGCCACCGGCGAGGCGGCCCGCCGCTACACCGACGTCTTCGTGATCAACGCCTACCCCTTCGCGTCCGTGTACCTCGAGCCGGACGGCGCCATCGACGGCGAACGGGCGGGTTTCATTCGCGGCGTGCTGGAGACGCTCGGCCTGGAAGCCGACCCGAGCGTCACGGCCGACCACATCGCCGTGCTGCTGGCCGCCCTGGCCGCGCTGCTGGAGCGCGAGGCGGCGGACGCCGACGCGCTGCAGCTCGAGCGCGCCCGCCACGCCCAGCGCGCGCTTCTCGCGGAGCACCTGCTGCCCTGGGCGCCGCACTTCCTGGACGCGGTCGAGCGCGTGGACGGCGAGCTCTACCGCGCCGCGGCGACGCTCGCGCGGAGGCTTCTCCGCAAACACGCCGGGGCGCTGTTCGCGGTCCGAGCCAACGCGTCGGCGCCACGGGCCAGTGGTGGTGACGGCGACCAGGGCCGGGGCGCGCACCCGGCCTCGACGCCGGCACCGGACCGATCCCGTGTCCAGGCGGACCCCGGCGCCGACGCAAGCGCGGATGCGAAGGCGCTCCTGATGCAGCTCGTTGGCCCCGCCCGCTGCGGGTTCTTCCTCTGCCGCGCCGACATCGTCGGCCTCGCCGCCGAGCTGGGGTTGGGCATACGTTTCGGCGGGCGCCCCTTCATGCTCGAGAGCGTGGCGCAGGCCGCCGCCCAGCGGGGCCTCGCCGGTGAGCTGCAGGCCGCGCTCATCCGCTTCGCGCTCGAGCGACGAGCGGTGCTGGAGAGCTGGTCGGCCGCGCTCCCGTCCCTGGCGCCTCTCTGGCAGGGCCCACGCGACCGCATCGATGCCACCGTCGCCCGCTGGCAGGCGGACGACGCGGCGGACCCGGACGCCGGCGCCGTCGGCACGCGGGTGGCGGAACCGTGAGCCTGCTGCTGGCGCTCTTCACGACCGGCACCCTGGCGGGCACGGTGGGAGCGCTTCTGGGCCTGGGCGGCGGCATCTTCCTGGTACCCGCCCTGACCCTCGTGTTCCACCTGCCGGTGCGGCTCGCGGTCGGCACCAGCCTGGTGAGCGTGATCGCGACCTCCGCCGGGGTGGCAGCCAGCGCACGCGAGGAAAGCGGCGCCGACGTGACGCTCGGCCTGCGCTTGGAGATCGCCACCGCCGCCGGGGCGGTCATCGGCGGGCTGGTGGCGGGGCTCGTGAGCGCCGACTGGATCAGCATCCTGTTCGCCGCGGTCGTCTTCGCCACCGCCGCCTACACCCTCGCCAAGAGCCTTGGCGGCAGCGCCGACGAGGCCATGTACGCCAGCGACTACACCCCGCGGCGCTGGGTGGCGGGATCGGGAACGGCGGGTCTGGCGGGCATGGTCTCGGGGCTTCTCGGCGTCGGCGGGGGCTTCATCAAGGTGCCCACCATGTACGCCGTGATGGGCGTACCCCTGGGGATCGCGACCGCCACCAGCAACTTCATGGTGGGTATCACCGCGGCCCCCAGCGTGTTCGTCTACATCGGCCGTGGCGACGTGCACCCGTTCATCGCGGTGCCCACCGTGGCGGGCGTGTTCTTGGGCGCGGTGTCGGGAACCCTGCTGCAGTCGCGTCTCAAGGTCGGCTGGCTGCGCTGGGGCCTCATCGTGCTGCTCGTCGCGATCGGGGTGCAGATGCTGCTGCGGGGCCTGGCGGGTGGCACGTGAGCCGCGCCCACGACAAGCAGGGTTCGCCGGAGATGGGTCGCGACATGCGCCGGGTGGCACGCGGGCTGTCCGCCTTCGCGCTCGCCCTCATGCTCGGCGGCTTCGTGCTGGCGCTCGTCACCGCACCTCGCCCCCTCGACCCCCGCGCGTTCGACCTCACGGCGCGCGGACAACGCCTCATGCTCTACGGCCTGGTGGCGTTGTGCCTGTTGCCCGCCGTGCGGGTGCTGACCGCCGGCGCCCACTACGCCGCCGCCCGCCGCCTCGCCCAGGCGGTGGTGGCGCTGGTGGTGCTGCTCGAGCTGATCGTCTCGATCGTGACGGGCGGCTGAGGCCGGGGACGCCGGGGCCGGCATGGCCCTCGCCGTCATGTTGCGCAGCATCGACGACCAGGATGCCGACCCTGACACCCTCCTCGATGAGGGTCTCGCCAAGCTGGGGACCGGTCGAACGTCGTAACGTGCACCGACGCTGCGGGCACGCCGGAGGCGCGACGAGGGCACAGGAAGGAGTCTCACATATGAGCTACCGATTCGAGGGCCTGGACCACGTGCAGCTGGCTGCGCCTGCCGGTTGTGAAGCGCAGGCGAGGGCGTTCTTCGGAGCCCTGTTTGGCTGGGAGGAGATCGACAAGCCCGAGCCGCTGCGCAGCCGCGGCGGCGTGTGGTTTCGCTGCGGCGCTCACCAGGTCCACATCGGTGTGCAAGCGGACTTCGTGGCCGCCACCAAGGCGCACCCCGCGTTCGCGGTCACGAACCTGGAGGCGCTGCGCTCCCACCTTGCCGCCAACGCCGTCGCCGTGACCGACGATGACGCCCGGAGCCAGGAAGCGATCGTGCGCTTCTACGTCTCGGACCCTTTCGGCAATCGCTTGGAGTTCATGGAGCGGGTGCCCGGTTCCACCGCGGCACCCTAGTCGCTGCTTCCGGCCGATGCGCGCGACCGGCTGGTGGCCGCGCCCGCGCGGCGCTCCGCCGACCCCTTGACCGCCAAGCCGTCCGACGGTATTGTTGACCGTTAATTCAGTCATTGGAAAGAGACCGTGCCACGCAGCGAGCAAGCCAACCAGGCCATCCGCGACCAGCGCCGCCGTCAGCTCCTCGACGCCGCGGCCCGGCTGTTCGCACGCAACGGTTACGCCGGCACCCGCATCGAGGACATCGCTTCGGCCGGGGGCGCCAGCAAGGGCCTCATCTACCACTACTTCGGCAGCAAGGAGGCCGTCTTCGTCGCCCTCGTCGAGCGCGCGGTGCATGGCACCTCGCGCCTTCTGGAGGCTGCCGCCGGCGGTTCCGGGTCGGCGCCCATGCGCCTGCGCCGGCTGATCGAACAGGAGATGGAAGGCATGACCGACGACCGTCACTCGGTTCTGGTGCTCGTCCAGGCGCTGACCAGCGACGCCGCCCCCGAGGAAGCCCGCAAGCTCGTGTACGCGCTTGGCCATCGCGCGCTCGAGGTGACGTCCGAGCTCATCGCTGCCGGCCAGCGTACCGGCACCGTGGCCGCCGGCGACCCCGATCAGCTCGCCGCCCTCCTTCACGCCTGCCTGCAGGGGCTGGCCGTATCCGCCGCCACCCCCGCGCCCTGGCCGCGACCGGCCTCGTCAGATAGCCTCGTTCGCTTGCTCATCCCCTAGCGCGGTCCGGCCCCGGCGGCCGTTCGCTCGAGACCCCCAGCCCCGCCACCCTTCGACGAGAGAGGCCCAGCCATGAGCACCGACGCTCAATCCCCACACGCCACGCCCACCGTCGCGGGGCTCGGCGTCATGGCCATGATCGGCATCCTCGCCGGGCCATTCATGACGATGATCGACAGCAGCATCGTCAACATCGCGCTGCCCGACATGGCGCGCGAGCTTCACGGTTCGCTCGCCAACGTCCAATGGGTCGTCAGCGCCTACCTGCTCGCCCTCGCCGTCGCGCTGACCGGCACGGCGTACCTCGCCAAGCGCTTCGGTACCCACCGCATCTATCTGATGAGCCTGGCGGGGTTCACGGTGACTTCGGCGCTGTGCGCATTCGCGCCAAGCCTGCCGCTTCTGATCGGCGCGCGCGTCCTGCAGGGCGTCTTCGGCGCCCCGCTCATCCCGCTGGCCATGAACCTGCTCTTCGGCGGCGGCGCCGTGAAGCAGATGCCCGCCGCCGCCGGCATGATGCTCTTCCTCGCCCCTGCCATCGGACCCACGCTCGGCGGCGTCCTGGTCCATGGCGCCGGCTGGCCCTCCATCTTCCTGGTCAACGTCCCGGTGGGCATAATCGCCTACCTCGGGGCCCGCCGACTGCCCGAGGGCCTCAGCCGGGACGCGGTCGGCCCCACCCACTTTGACGCCACCGGCTTCGTCCTGCTCGGAGCTGGGCTCGCGCTCGCCATCTACGGCGCGTCGCAGGGTCCGCAGGCCGGCTGGCTGGCCGCATCCGCCTGGCCGTACTGGGCCGCGGGGCTGCTCATCCTCGCCGCCTACCTGCCGTGGGCGCTCCGGCACCAGGCTCCCATCGTCGACCTCGCGCTGCTGCGCCGCCTGCAGCCCGCGCTGGCGCTCTCGCTCTCCGCCCTCGTGGCGGTCGTCACCTTCGTGATGATCGTGCTGGTTCCCGTCTACATGCAGCAGATCCAGGGTGCCAGCGCCCTTGCGGCCGGGCTCGCCCTGTTGCCGCAGGGGCTCCTCACCGGCGTCGGCACCGTCCTCGGCAACAGCCTTCCCGGCCGCCTGGGCATCCGACTCACCACCTTCACGGGCATGCTCGTCCTCACACTGAGCACCGTCGCCATGTTCCTGGTCGTGGCCACCACCCCCGCCTGGGAGATCGGCTTGTTGCTGAGCGGGCGCGGTTTCGCCATCGGCCTCGTCATCCAGCCGCTGCTCAACGACCTCCTCGGCGGGCTCCCCAGCGAACGCGTCCCCGACGCGACGACCTTCTTCAACGTCGTGCAGCGCGTCGGCGGCACCCTGGGAATCGCCCTTCTCGCCACCTACTTCCAGGAGCGTGAGCGCGTCCACGTCGTCGCGTTGTTCCATACGCTCGGCCTGCCGGCAGCGCTCCTACGCGCAGGCAACCAGGCCAGCCTCGCCCAGCTTCCGCCGGCACTACGCGCCCGGCTCGCGGCCGCCGCCACGACCGGCTTCCACGACGTGATCGTCCTGGTCACCGTCATCAGCGCCCTCGGCCTGCTCATGGCGCTGCTCATCCGGGAACCGGCCGCCAGCGCCGGGCCGGATCCGTCGGGTGAAACGGCCCCGTGAGGACCGGAACGGGTGATCGGCCCCGGCGGGTAACATGGCTCGATGACGCACGGACGGAGCCTCGGGCAGCCATGAAGCCGGTTCCCTTCCCGATCGAGGCGCTCGCGACCGAGGTCCGGCTGAGGGACAGCCGCGTCGCGGGCGAGCACCTGGTGTGGCTCGAGCGCCGCGGAGGCAAGGGCGTGCTCGTGCGCTGGAATGGCGTCCCACAGGACCTCACGGCGGGCATCGACGTGGGTTCCAGCCTGGGGTACGGCGGCGGCGACTTCGACCTCGCCGGCGATCTCGTCGTGTTCGTCCAGGACGGTGCGCTGTGGCAGCTTGCCCTCGACGCGGGCGAGCCGACCCGGCTCACCCCGAGCTTCGGCCAGGCCGCCTCACCGGCCATCTCGCCCGACCTCGGCCGGGTCGCCTACGTCCACCGCGACGACGATGTCGACAGACTCGCCATCGTCGCAACGGACGGCCGCTCCTGGCCGGTGATCCTGGCACAGGGCGCCGACTTCTACATGCAGCCGGCATGGTCACCGGACGGCGAGCATCTGGCGTGGGTCGAGTGGGACTTCCCGGCCATGCCCTGGACGTCCTCGCGGCTCATGCTCGCCACGCTCGGGCACGGCACTCCGAGCGGTGTCAACGCCGTCGCCGGCGGCGACGGCGTCGGCGTGTTCCAGCCGCTGTTCTCGGCCGACGGGCGCTCGCTCTACTACGTAGACAACGAAGGCGAGACCGATCGCCTTGTGAGGCTCGACCTTGCCTCGCGCTCGCGCGAGGTCCTCCTGACCGGCGCCATCATGGAGGCCGCCTTCGATCAGGGCATGCGCTGCATGAGCCTGGGGCCGGGCGGCGCGCTCTACGTGAGGTCGAGCCAAGAAGGCGCCGCGACGCTGCACCGCATCGATCCCGCGGGCACGACCGACGCGCCGGTGTCGCTGGCGGGATACACCTGGCTCAGCCGACCTTGCGGGGACGCACAGCGGCTCGTGGCCGTGGCCGAGAGCCCGACTTGCCCGCCGCGCCTGGTCGAGTGGCGCGGCGGCGACTGGACGACGTTGCGCTTCGCGTCCGCCGAGCGGCACGAACCCTGGCTTTCGCGCGGCAGGCACATCACATTCGAAAACGCCGACGGCCGCCAAGTCTTCGCCCTCCACTATCCCCCGACGGGGGAGCCTCCCATCAGGCCCAAAGCCGTCATCCTGGTCCACGGCGGACCCACCTCGGTACGCGTGCTGAGCTTCGACCCACTGGTCCAGTTCCTGGCAACGCGCGGCTACTCGGTGCTGCAGCTCAACCACCGCGGCTCCACCGGTTACGGCCGCGCCTACCGCGAGGCACTGGACGGCAACTGGGGCGTCGTCGACGTCGAGGACGCCAAGGCGGCCGCCGACTGGCTGCGCGCGAACCGGCTCGCCAGCCCAGGCGGCGTGGCCATCATGGGCGGTAGCGCGGGTGGGTACACCACGCTGATGGCGCTGGCCACCCAGCCGGGCGCCTTCAATGCCGGCGTCTCGCTCTTCGGCGTCACCGACCTGCTCGGCCTGGCGCAGCGGACGCACAAGCTCGAGCGGCGTTACCTCGACGGCCTCGTGGGACCGCTTCCGGAAGCCCTCGCCACCTACCTGGAGCGCTCGCCCATCACGCACGCCTCGGCCATCCGTGACCCGCTCTGCCTGTTCCAGGGCCGGGAAGACAAGGTGGTGCTACTGTCCGACGCGGAGGCGTTCGTGGCGGCGTTGCGGCACCACGGTGTGCCGCACCGCTACACGGCCTACGAGGGGGAGGGTCACGGCTGGTCGAAGCCGGACACCATCCGCGACTTCTACAGCCAGCTCGAGGGCTTCCTGCGAGAGAAGCTGAGGTAGTCGGGCGGGCCCGCCGCAGCCTAGCGTTTCGGCGTCGGCGTCCGCTCCACCAGCGTGGTTTCGATGCGGCGATCGGGGACGACCCAAACCAGCGCGACGCCGATGTACAGCGCGTAGGACAGCCAGCGCACACCGAGCAGCGCGCTCGCGATGGCGATCAGGTACAGCACAGGCGACAGGCGGCCCTTGAGGTCGGGGCCGATAGCTCGGCGCAAGCGCGAGTCGGGGCCGTTCGCGGCAATCAGCAGCTGCTGCAACAGGTAGTAGGCCACCGCCGCCAACAGCAGAACCACACCGTAGGCGGTCGTCGGGGCCGCAGCGAAATGGTTCTGCCCCATCCAGGCCGTCACGAAGGGGATCAGCGACAGCCAGAACAGCAGGTGCAGGTTCGCCCACAGCACCTTGCCGTCGATGTGATCGACGGCCTGCAGCATGTGGTGATGGTTGTTCCAGTAGATCGCCAGGTAGGTGAAGCTGAGCACGTAGGTCAGGAGCGACGGCACCACGCGTCCCAGCGCGCCCCAGCTCGCCCCTCGCGGCACCGTGAGCTCCAACACCATCACCGTGATGACGATTGCGATGACGCCGTCGCTCAAGGCCTCCATCCTCGACTTGTGCATCCGCCTCCCTGCCTCCCCGAAGAGGCCAGATTGGCCGCCCTACGCCCAGTGCCGGCGAGACTCTGCCCGTGCCAGGCCGCACCCAGGCGTCGTGGCTAGCTCCCGGCGTCGTCCGGACGGACCGTGCGCCCGGCTTCCGCCCGGGGCTCGCCGCCCGCCGGACGCGGGGCCTCGTGAGCGGACCGCCTGAGTGCCCGGGCAGCCGGCGGCCACGCGTGCGAGCGCGGACGGTCGCCGGCGACCTCGGGCCGCTCGGGCCGCTCGCCGCGAGCGCGCGGCAGGCCCCTGAACGCGACGAGCAGCCCCGCCAGCGCTACGCCCGCGATGGCGAGGAAGGTGTCCGAGTAGGCCGGCGCCGCAAGATGGTAGAGGGGGTTGAGTGCCGGTGCGTGCTCGCCGGCGCGCGCTGCCAGCAGGGCTCCGAAGGCGGCCGGGCCGGTACCGGCTCCGAGGAAGAACGTCGCACGGTAGATGCCGAGGCCGGCGCCCACGTCCGCGGCGGGCAGCGCGGCGGCCGCGGCGTTGGTGGTCGGCGCGTTCAGGAAGGCGATACCGATGTCCGCGGCGAGGATGACCGCGGCGGCTGCCAACGCGCCGCCCGACGCGAAGAACGACATCGCCAGCGCTGCCAGGGCCAGCAGCGCCAGCCCCGTCACGATCAAGGGCCTGGGTCCCACGCTGTCCGAGAGGCGCCCGGCACGCGGCGAGAGCAGCGCCATCGCCACCGCGCCGGGCGTGAGCACCAGCCCGGCCGCACTCGGCGACAGGCCGCCCACCCGCACCAGGAGAAGCGGTACGAACACCAGCACCGAGAGGTAGGCCGTCATGGTGAAGAAGGCCGTCGCGAGGGCGGCCACGTACGCCCGGTTGCGGAATAGCGTCGGCGCTACGAACGGATGGCGGGCGGCGTGGATGCGCCACGCGAAGCCCGCCCCCGCCAGCGCCGCCACCAGGAAGCTCCCCCAGGTGGCGACCGACGATGCGCCGTGGATCTGCAAGCTGGTGACGGCGAACAGCGTGAGCCCGGCCGCAGCACCCACCAGCACGCCGCCGGGCAGGTCGAAGTCGCG
>CAYOXR010000431.1:0-2939 GCA_964407955.1 uncultured bacterium
GGCGAGGAAACCATGCTGGTCAGGAAACAGCACCAGCTCTACGGCGGCATCTACCAGAGCATCCGTCACCCGCAGGCCGCCGGCGAGGTCTGGTACTGGTGGGTCTTCGCATTCCTGTGCCACTCCCCGTTCCTCGCCCTCTACTCACTGGTCTGGTTACCCCTCTTCCACCTCATGAGCCGGGCCGAGGAACGCGACCTCCTGATCCGCTACGGCGACGCCTACCGGACCTACCTTCAGCGCACCGGCATGTACCTCCCCAAGCGCCGCCGAACCCTTGCGAGCGCGTACGACGCAGAATCGCAACGCTCGCGCTGAGGCTCACACTGCTACAGCGTCGGCCGCCGAAACGCGAGCCGCGCCGCGCGCACCTCTCCCGGAGCGCCGTACCCGCACAAGACTCGGATGCATCTCGTCCACGGCACCGGAGAGCGGTGGACCCAATGTGCCGGACGTTCCGGCTCGGTCCCTTGAGCGCGGTCATGCGCTTGGGCTCGGCCTCGGCCGGCTACCGTGAGGCCTCGAAACAGAATGCCGGTCGCGGCTGGCAGTGTGTTCCAATTCTTATCACATGGCCAACGATGTGATAAGAATTGGAACAGATGGCGGCCGCGAATCACACCCACGAACTCATCGCCCTACTTCGCAAGAAGCGTCTCGTCCGAACGCGCGACGTCGAAGAGGCCGGCATACCGCGCACCTACCTCACCAGGCTCGTCAAGCAGGGAAAGATACGCCGCGTTGCGCGCGGCCTCTACGAACTAACGGACGCCCCCACCGACGAGAACGCCACCCTTGCCGAGGTCTGCAAGCGCGTGCCCCGCGCCACCATCTGCCTCCTGTCGGCCGCGCAGTTCCACGAGCTCACGACGGCCAGCCCACCCGCCGTCTGGATAACCCTCCCAAGCCACACGCCACACCCGAAGATCGACTTCGTACGCCTTGAAATCGTCTACACCAACCCCTCACTGCTCGGCCCCACAGCCATCGAGTCTCACGACCACTACGGCGCCACCATCCGAATCACATCCGCGGCAAGGACCGTTGCTGACATGTTCCGCTTCCGCAACCGCGTAGGGCTCGAGCTCGCACTCGAAACGCTACGCACCTACGCCACCCGCGAGGGGAACCTCCGTGATCTCCTCTACCAGGCGAAGCTCCTGCGCGTCGACAGCGTTCTCGCCCCCTACCTCCAGGCGCTCACTCCATGAGCTCTCCACAGAGCATTCGGGACCGACTCACCAACCTCGCTCGCGAGCGAAGCATCGACGTCCAGCTCACCTTGACGACCTACGCCATCGAACGCACCCTCTATCGCCTGAGCCTCACGCCCAACGCCGACAGCTACGTCCTGAAGGGAGCCCAGCTACTCCGCCAGTACCTTCCGGAAGACAGCTATCGCGCCTCACGGGACGGGGACCTCCTTGCGCATGGCGACGAAGGCCTGCAACACCTGGCGGACACCATCCTCGAAGCGGCGACACTCGACGTACCCGACGGTCTCGCCTATGACCTCAACAGCCTGGTGATCGACGAAATCCGAGAAGGCAACGCGTACGCGGGCCTTAGGGCCCGAATCCAGGCAAGACTGGCTGGCGCACGTCTCCGCGTTCAACTCGATGTTGCCTTCGGGGATGCCGTCGTGCCTCCGCCTACCGAGGTCCCGTTCCGCACACTGCTCGACCAACCCGCCCCCAGACTCAAGGGATATGCGATCGAGACGGTTGTCGCCGAGAAGCTTCAGGCCATCACGAGCCTCGGGCTCATCAACAGCCGCCTCAAGGACTACTTCGACCTATGGTTCATCGCTCAGCACATCGAAGTCGACCCATCCAGACTCGAGGCAGCCATCACCGCCACCTACGAGCGGCGCCGAACCGAAGTCGACCCACAACCGCCCGGCCTCTCTGACGAGTACGCCGAGGACGCGAAGTGGAACCGGCAGTGGGCAGCCCTGCTGAGGAACAACGACCTTCAGGCCCCGCCCCTCATCGAGATCTGCCAGCAAATCCTGGCGGCTTTCAACCCAGCACTGGAGCTCGCCGCGGAACGGAAGGAATAGCTCATTCCAAGCGCAAGCCGAACTCGCGGCGGCCGACCGCCACCTCACCCGAGGCAAACGTCACCGACCGCGCGACAAGATCTGTTCTGAGTCTCTTGCCTGGGAGTGGCTACCCACTGAATGCCATGCGCTCCGCGGCTCTTCGGCTGAGGTGGCCTGGTTGGGATGAATGCGTCTGTAACGGCGTTAGCGCCCGACCTCGCTTGCTCCGAGATTTGCTGAAATCGGCTGAAAACGCGCAGGTCTGGGGAAGTTGACACAACGGTGACACAACACTTTTCCCCAGTCGTCGCGAGCGCGCTATGGCCGGTGGACACTTCCATAGGAGCGTGGCCGCACGCCTCCCCGATGCAGCCGTCGCCGCGCGCTGTGCCAGATTGGGCCTGTCCCACAGGGAGATCCTAGGCACCTTGAAACAGAAGGCCGGAATCCAGCCTGCCGCACGGGGCCTGTCTTCCCCATCGCATCATCGGCAAGGTCACGCTTGGGCTATCGAACGGCCTCGCAATACGATCTTGCTAAGCAAAGAATTGAGCGCTATCCTTTCGTTAATTGCGGACTAGCGAAAGACTCTTTAGCTAGCGCGGAGGTCATGCGTGCGCACGGCGGAGCCCTCGGGCATCTACCTTCCTACATCGACGGCCGGCGAGACTGTCCACGCCTTCGTGCCGAATCCCCTGCCGCCGGAACCTCCCATTCGGCTGGCCGGGTCCGTCCAAGACCTGTACGAGAAGGCGAATCGCGCCATCGGGCGTTTGGACGGCATCTCATCACTCCTCCCCGACACGCGCCTGTTCATCTACATGTACGTGCGCAAAGAGGCCGTCCTATCGAGCCAAATCGAGGGCACACAGTCGAGCCTGTCAGATCTCCTGCT
>CAYOXR010000432.1:0-3852 GCA_964407955.1 uncultured bacterium
GTTCGAAGGTGCCGTCGAGGTCGCTGGTGGCCAGGTTGATGCTCGCGAACGTTCCCTTGGCCATCATCTCGGCGATGGTGCGGCGTTCGTCGTCCGTGATGCCGGGGGTGGCGGCCGGCGGGTAGAGCACGATGGACGTACGGGGCTGATCTGGGGGGCCGACCGTGATCCAGTGCATGCCGCCGTACTCGACGTCGGCACGAACCTCGAAGCCGAGGGTGTCGCGGTAGAAGGCCAGGGTGACGTCCGGGTCGTTGTGCGGGAGCATGCTCGCGTGGATGGTGATGCTCATGGCCGTCATTCTAGCGGCGGCTCGGTGGACGACGCTTCTCGATTCCTGATCGGCCTGCGCTTGACGGGTCGGGTCACCTGCTTCGCCACGCAGGGCGGCATCCCGGCCGTTGCGCGCGTTTCCAGGCGCCGATACGCGCTGGGCGACATGCCCACCAGCTCGCGGAAGCGCGTGCTGAACGTGCCCAGCGACGAGCAGCCGACCTCGAAGCAGGCCGCGGTGACGCTTACGTCACCGCGGCGCAGCAGCGCCATCGCGCGCTCGATGCGCCGCGTCATCAGGTAGCTGTACGGCGACTCGCCGTAGGCGAGCCGGAACTGACGGCTGAGGTGCCCGGCCGACATGTGCGCGTCGCGGGCGAGCGCCTCGACGTCGAGCGGCTGCGCGTACTGCCGGTCGATCCGGTCGCGAACGCGGCGCAGCCGCGCCAGGTCGCGCAGATGCTGCGCTTCGGCGGGTCTGCTGGTCACCGGCGCGATCCTGGCACGTCGCACCACGGCCTTCTCGATCCCGTGCTACAGGGCCTTCGCTGCCCGTGGCGGCGGAAGCTCAGCCGGGGCCGCCGCTCACGCCCGTGTCGTGACCCGCGGACGGCTCACGACCAACAACAGGGTGATCGTCGCGAACGCCATCAGCGATAGCAGTGGCAGGGTGATGAAGCCCAGCCAATCGATGTGGTGCACGCTGCAAGGCACCGCCAGTTGGCACACGCCGGGGATGCCGAGGCCGGGGATGTGCTGCTCCAGGACCTGGTAGAACGCAACCACCATGCCCAGGCTCGAGAGCGGCAGCACATAGTTGCGGATGGCCGGCTCCTGCCGGTAGCTGGCAATCCCCAGGATGACCACCAACGGGTACATCATCGTCCGCTGGTACCAGCACATCACGCACGGCACGAAGTGGCGCACCTCGGAGAAGTACAGGCTTCCGAGCATGGACGCCAGTGCCACCAGCCAAGCCAGGTAGAGCCGGGCGCCCTTGTTCACCGGTCGCCCTCCAGTGCGGGCGCCGGCCGTCCGGTCAGGACCCGCCACGTACGCCGGGTGAGGGCGGCGCGGCGGCGACGCACCGGTATCTGCGCCGCGTGTTCCGTCGCTCGCAATCGAGGCGCTGCCGATAGACAGCTTCCGTCCACGCCCGCCATCGTATCGCCGGAGCCCCGGCGCGTGGCGAGATCGGTCTCGGATGGCCCCGCGAGGAACGTCCCAGGCGCGCGAAACACCTCGGGTCGGCGACGGCTCCGGGAGGTTCGCCGGCTGCGGTCGCCCGGCGTTCGGCCTGAGGCGATCCCCGCCCCCGCGTGGCGCCGCCCGTCGCGCCGCGTCGACGGTGAACCGTCACGGGCCGAGGTCGCGCCGCCGCAGGCCTGGCCACGGAGGCTTCGACAGGGTGTACCGTCGTGTCCATGAAGGAGGTCGCCCTTTCCTCGTCCACGGAGCCGCTCGAACCCGCCAGCCTCCGCGCCTGCGTCGCCACCGTGTTGGAGCTTCCCTTCGAGCGTGTGCCGCAGCCCGATTCCGAGGAGCTCGGGGCATCGGTAGGGTCGATGTCGCGGTGGCTTGGGCGCTACGGCCTCGCCATCGCCCGGCTGGCCGATCCGGCTGCCTTCGGATGGCCCGGCCCGTGGATCGCGCGCGTCGAACCGCCCGCGGGTGACCCACGCTTCGTCGTGATGTTCGGCGTGCCGTCCGGCGTTGTCTGGGACCCCGCTGGCGGCGACGTCGAGGCCGCGTGGATCTCGGAAGGGTACCTGATAGCGCGGACCGATGCCGCCCAGGCGCTCTTGGATACCCGGCAGGTCGTCGCGGGTGCGGGGAGGGTGGAGGCCATCTACGTCGCGGCGGCGGCCGGCCGGCCCGCCCGTCGGCTCGAGGCCGCGCACGCCCTCGCCGGTCAGGGGTTGGAGGAGGACCGGCACGTTCTCGGTACGGGCACCTTCCCGTCCGGGATTCCCGGTAGCGCCCTCACGCTCATCGAGGGGGAGGTGTGCGAGTCGTTCGATCCGCCTCTCGGTCCCGACGAGCACCGCCGCAACGTCGTGACGCGGGGCGTCAGGCTCAACGAACTCGTGGGCCGGGAGTTCACCATCGGAGGTGTGCGCGTTCGCGGCATGCGGCTCTGCGAGCCCTGCACGGTGATCGAGGGTTACGCCTCACGACCGGTGCTGCGCCCGCTGGTGCACCGTGGCGGCCTCCGTGCCGACATCCTGGACGACGGAGAGATCCGCGTCGGCGACGACCTCGTGGTTGCTGTCGATGGCGCCGACCGATCCGATTGAGGTACGCGTGCGGGGCGGGTGAACGGGGCCGGTCGCGCTCTGGCCTGCTCGGAGCTACTGTGTGATCTGTAGCTGGACGGTGCCCGAGAAGCCCTGCACCCCGATCGAGCTGGACGCCACCTGGAAGACCTGCGAGGCGTCCGAGTCCTTCTGTCCCGTCGCGTCCGGAACGGTCAGCGTCACACTGGTGGTGCCGTCGACCAGCTTCACGCCGGTGATCTTGATCAAGTCCACGTTGGCCATGGCGCTGGGGTCGTAGGTTGTGACGGACTTCCACGTCAGATCGCCCGAAACGGGGAACGTGCCGGTCTTGCCGTGGAAGTTGCTCGCGCAGTCAGCGCCCGTGTAGGTGCCGCCGCCCCCCTGCTCCAGCTGGAGCGATAGCCAGGTGCCGAAGGCGGCGCCGTTGGGCAGTTGAGCCACGGTGCAGCTCTTCGCGCTCGTGCAGTTTAGGGATACCTCCACCTGGTACGCCGTGCTCTGCCCGGCGGCTTGAGCAGACCCGGCGACTCCGATGGCGGCGATGACAGACACCAAGAGCAGCACTCGCGGCCGACGACGCATGTGACTCTCCCTTCGAACAAGCGTCCCTCACGACATCGAGAGACCACCCCGCGCCGCGCCGACGCGGCCCGTGATCACACTCAGACAGTGCAGACTTGACGGAACCCTAGCGCGTTTCGGGCCGCTTCGCAACTCGAACTTCTCGTCACAGATCTCGGAGAACGTCGAGGTGCGTGCCGGGAGTCAGGGCCAGGTTGACCCTGTCCCCCGAGCGACGTCACTTCCAGGACCCCGGTTTGCCTGGCCAGAAGGGGATGAACTCCGCGAGGCGAGCGGGTCTGAACCGACGACCGGCTGCCCACCAGACGATTGCCGGGAGTCGCGTCGGGCCGGTGCCTGCAAACGGGGCATGCGTGTCCGCTGAGCCTCGCGGAATAGCTGCCTAGCGTTCGTGGCCGTGTTCTTGGTGTCAGAGGTTCCAGTTGGACGACAATCGGATCACTGGTTGACCCGAGTCGTCAGCCGATCCGCATGCGAACGCTCTTGAGCTGCAGGTAGTTGTCCAGCGCCTGCTGCCCCTCCTCCCGACCGATGCCGCTCATCTTGTAGCCGCCTGCGGGGCATTGGATGTCGCCGCAGAACCACTCGTTCACATACACCTGGCCCGATTGCAGTGCGCCCGCAACACGATGCGCGCGCCCGAGGTCGGACGTCCACAGACCGTTGGCAAGACCGTAATCGGTCTCGTTCGCCATCCGGATCGCCTCCTCGTCGCTGG
>CAYOXR010000433.1:0-2172 GCA_964407955.1 uncultured bacterium
CCCCGACGTGGACCATCGCGGGCGAGTCCGGCCCCGAGGGCGAGGGCGTCATCGACATCACCGTCTCGGCCAAGCACAGCTCCGGAACGACGGTCGTGGTGTCGGACCGGCTGAGCTGCTACGACGTCTATCCCTCGCCGAAGGTCGATGCGCCGGCGCCGTGTCCGGTCCCGACGGTCGGCGGCGGAGGCCGATAGTGCGCCACTCCGAGACCGGGTTCACGCTGATCGAGCTGCTGGTGGCGATGGCGATCTTCGTCGTGGTCCTGGGCGTGGTGGGCGTGTACTTCGCGCGTCAAGCCAAGCTGTCGAAGGACACCCAGGCCCACGCGCAGGTGCAGGACACCGCACGCTCGGTGATGCAGCTCGTCACCAACGACCTGCTCTCCGCCGGTGCGACCCAGTACGTCGCCACCGTCTCCGGGGCCACCACGACCAGCACCGTGACCGGGCTGCAGCCCCTGACGGCGAGCGACGGCGGCCTGGTCGACGCGCTCACGGTGGAGTACGTCAGCAGCCTCCGCAGCCAGGCGAACGCCTGTCGCCGCGTCGGATACCAGGTCGTGAGCGGCGTGCTCGAGCGCAGCGATGTGGCCTGCACCGCCAGCGCGGACAGCTACGTCGCCCTGGCCAAGCATGTGCTCGCCTTCGACCTCGCCTACGTGTGCAGCGACTCCCCGACCGACCTCCAGCCCGCCCCCGGCAGCTGCCCGGCCAGCACCTACGTGCGCTCGGTGCAGGTGAGTGTCATGCTGCGGTCCGACGACCGCGCAGGCGCGGGCGGTGGTGCCGTCAGCTACGCGTCCACGGTCGACAGCGGCGCCAGCGTCACGTGCCCCTCCGGCTACGACTGCGCCGTCCTGACCCAGGTGGTTCAAACCCCCAACCTCAAGGACAAGTAGGAGCGACATGCGACGAGACTCCAAAGGCATTGCGTTGGTCACGGCGTTGGCGATCCTCACCGTGGTCGCCCTGCTGGTCCTGGGAACGGTCTTCAGCACACAGATCGAGTCCTGGACCACACGAAACGACACCACCTCTACTCAGGCCTACTACATCGCCCACGCCGGGCTCGAGAAGTACAAGACCATCGCCTTCCAGTCGTTCCGCTTCTACCTGGAAAACCTCCAGAAGTACGGCAGCGAGCTCTCCACCTCCGCGACCTGCGGGAACCTCCTGTCCGTCGGCCTCGACCTTAACCGCGACTACGTGCTCGACGGCACCAACGACCTGCTGCCCGGCGGGAGCAGGACCGTGAACTACGCCGGCGGCAAGTACACCATCAAGTTCGCCGCCAGCGGGGCCAACATCGTGCTGACCTCCGTCGGGCAGATCCATGGCGCCAGGGCGACGGTGCAGATGGTCTTCGAACCGAAGAACGCCGGGCTGTTCAGCAACGCCATCTTCGCCGGCTCGGGCGCCTCGAGCAAGTTCATCAACGGCGGCGCCACGATCTGGGGGTCGGTGTACATCCAGGGCGACACCAGCGTCAGCCCGCCGCCCTACGTCATCGACTCCAACGGCAACTTCAGCATGCACAACTACTACGACCAGAGCGACCTGCTCGGCCTCCTGGGCAACCGCTTCACCGCTTCGGACTTGACCGACATGATCGGCTCCACCGCCACCGATCAGAAGGACCTGTGCGCGCGCCTGCGCGTGGCCTACGGCCAAGTCGCGACGGGCGGCAGCTCGGATCTGGGCGACGCCAGCGCGCCAAGCGGCTACAAGGGCTCCCTCGCCGGCATCAACGTCTACCAGGGCGCCAGCGACATCAGCGTGAGCGGTGCGTCGTCCCTCGTGGCCGACAACTACCCCAACGGCAAGCTCGCCTACGACCTGTCCCAGCCCATGAAGCTGCCGACGCTCGGCGGCTCCTCCCCCACACCCTGTAAGTCCGACGCCACCAAGACCTGGGCACAGTGCCTGGCGGACGCCTCCACGAAGTTCAACCCCACCGCGGTGCCCGCCGGCGCACCGGCGTCGTGCAACCTGGCGACCATCACCTCCGGTAGCACGCTCACCTTCGGCTCCACCGACATCGACTGCTCGTGGACCGACGCCGCCGGGGTGGACCACGGCTTCAAGTACACCTACGACAGCAACAACAAGCAGGGCACCCTGACCGTGCACGGCCTGATCGACTTCAGCGGCTACGACGTCCACTTCGCAC
>CAYOXR010000434.1:0-5804 GCA_964407955.1 uncultured bacterium
TGACGTACAGGCTGGTGGTGCCCAGGCGGCGCTGCACCTCGCGGATCTCCAGGCGCATCTGCTCGCGCAGCTTGGCGTCCAGGTTGGACAGCGGCTCGTCGAACAGGAGCAGGCGCGGCTCGGTGACGATGCAGCGCGCCAGCGCGACGCGCTGCTGCTGGCCGCCGGAGAGCTGGCTGGGTGAGCGCCGCGCCAGCGGTCCCAGGCCGACCAGCTCGAGCACCCTGTTCACCCGCTCGCGTAGCTCGGCGGCCGCCACGCGCTTCATGCGCAGTCCGAATGCCACGTTCTCGAACACGTTCAGGTGAGGGAAGATGGCGTACGACTGGAACACCATGGCGGCGTCGCGAACGTTGGGCGCCTCGTCGTTGACACGCCGCTCCCCGAAGTAGATGTTTCCGACGGTCGGCTCCTCGAAGCCGGCGATCATTCGCAGCAGGGTCGTCTTGCCGCAACCGCTCGGTCCGAGCAGCGTCACCAGGGCGCCCTTCTCGACCTCCAGGGTGACGTCGTCGACGGCCAGCACGCTCTGCCCGCCGGGGCTGCGGAACTCCTTCGTCAGGCGCTCGACTCGCAGGTCCGTGGGCATGCGCGTCCCTTCAGAAGCGGATGGTGGAGGCGACGTCGGCGCGCCGGCCGACGAGCAGGTCGATGACGACGATGGCGATGAGCACGATGCCCAGCAGCACGATGCTGAACGCCGCCGCCACGCCGAGCCGTCCCGAGCCCACCTCGTTGAGGATCTGCACGGTCATCAGGTTCCAGTTTGCCGACACCAGGAAGATGGCGGCGCTGATCGCCGTCATCGCCCGAACGAAGGCGAACACGAGTCCGGAGAAGAAGGCGGGCCCGATGAGGGGCAGCGTGACCTTGCGGAAGGTGGTGAGACCGTCCGCACCAAGGTTCTGGGCCGCTTCCTCGATCGATGGGTCTATCTGTCTGAGGACCGCGATGCCGGACTGTATGCCGACCGGAACGTAACGGAATACGAAGGCCAGGACCAGGATCAGCAGCGTGCCCGTGAGCAGCAGAGGCAAGCGGTTGAAAGCCAGGATGTAGCCGATGCCGACCACCGTGCCTGGCACGGCGAAGTTGAGGATGGAGCCGAACTCCATCGCCCCCTTGCCGGGAAAGACTCGGCGCACGACCAGGAATGCGATCAGCATGCCGAGGATGCCGCTGATCGGCGTGGACACCAGGGCGACGATGAGGGTGTCCTTGACGGTGTCGAACGCCACGTCGAAGACGTAGGCGAAGTGCTGCAGCGACAGGTGGTAGTCGAAGCCCCACACACGGGTGGTCGCGCCGATCAGGATGACGGCGTAGAACGCCAGCACGACGGCAGCGAAGGCGACGAGCACGGCATACAGCAGCCACTTGGCGGCCGGCGCCACCCCCTTGCTGACGGTAGCCGTCGGCTTGCCCGTGACCGTGACGTACTGACGCCGCGACAGGTACGCCCGTTGAATGGCGAAAGCCGTCAGTGACGGGATGAGGAGCACGACCGCGAGCATCGCGCCGCGCGCGAGGTTGAAGCTGCCCGTGATCTCGAGGTAGGCCTGCGGAGCGAGCATCGGGAAGCCGGCGCCGGCTAGCACGAGCGGGTTGCCGAAGTCGGCCATCGACTCGATGAACACCACCAGGAACGCGCTGGCGATGCCGGGCAGCGACAACGGGAAGGTGATGCGTCGGAACACCTGCCAGCGGTTCGCTCCGACGTTGAGCGCCGCGTCCTCCAGCGTGGGGTTGATGGAGGCGAGCACGCCGCGCAGCGAGAGGTACGCGATGGGGGCGAAGGTGAAGACCTGCGACAGCACCACCCCGAAGAAGCCGTAGATGCGAAAGTGCTGCAGCCCCAGGAGCTGCCGCGTGATCAAGCCGTTGAAGCCGAACAGGAACAAGATGGAGATCGCGCCGGAGAACGGCGGCGAGATGATCGGCAGGATCGTGAGGGTGTGCATGACGCGCTTGGCGGGCACGTTCGTGCGCGCCAGCACGAAGGCGGCCACGTACCCCAGCGCCACCCCCAGCACCCCCACGACGGTGCCCACGCTGAGGCTGTTGACGAGCGCGTTGCGGTAGAGCTTGCGCTGCGCCACCAGCGCGAAGTTGCCGAGGCCCACGCCGCCCGGTGTCTGCAGGCTCGAGAGCAGCACGCGCACCAGCGGGTAGACGACGAACAGCGCCAGCGCCACGAAGATCAGCAGCACGACCGCGAACAACAGCCGGTCGCGCGCCAGTACGCGCAGTTGGCTCCGGGCCCGTCGGATCATCGGCGCGAGAGCTCAGGCGGGGGCGAGCGGACGCCCGCCCCCGCTAGCGGCGGGCTACTGCCCGAGGACGTCCTGCACCCAGCGGTCCACCAGCCGCTGGCGGTTGGCGGCAGCGTACTCGGGATCGAAGGACACCAGCTTGATGCTGTCGAGCGACGGGATTCCCGGCCCGGCGCTCACGTCGCTGCGGATCGGCAGGAAGTACGTCTTCTGGGTCGCGAGCGCCTGCTGACCCTCGACCGAGGTCATCCAGTCGACGAGCTGCTCCGCTTCGCCGAGGTGCCGCGCGCCCTTCAGGATCGACATGGCGGCGACCTCGTAGCCCACGCCCTCGGTCGGGAACACGACCTTGACGGGGAAGCCCTCGTCCACCAGTTTGAGGAAGCCCGGCGTGAACTGGATGGCGACGGCGGTCTCTCCGACACCCAGCGCGCCACTTGGCGCGGTGCCGCTCTGCGTGTAGGTCTGCACGTTGGGGTCGAGCTGCTGCATGTAGGCGAAGGCGCCGTCCTCGCCGTAGATGGTGCGGAGCGTCAGCACGACGTTGTAGGCGGTGCCCGAGGACTGTGGCGATGGCATCTGGATCAAGCCCTGGTAGGCAGGCTTGGTGAGGTCCGCCCAGCTCGCCGGCACGGGCGCGTTACGCTGCGCGAGGATGTCGGTGCGCACGCCGAAGGCCAGCGGGTTGGTGTAGATGGCGTGCCAGTAGCCTTGCGCGTCCTTGAAGTCTGCCGGCAGCGCAGCTGCGTTGGCGCTCACGTACGGTTGTGTGAGGCCGCGGTCCTTGGCGAGAATGTGGTTCTCGCTCGGAGCGCCGAACCACACGTCTGCTTGCGGCCGGTTCTTCTCGGCCTCGATCCGGGAGAGGGCGGGTCCCGAGGACAGGAACACCATTTGAACCTGAACCCCGGTCGCGTCGGTGAACGCGTTGAGTATCTTGCGGGCGTTCTCCTCGTCCACGCTGGAGTAGACGACGAGCTGCGCCGATGCCCACGCCGCGGACAGGGCCAACAGCGCGAGCGCGAGCCGCCGAAGGCTTCGCATGGTACTCACCTCCCACGGGGCCACCCCTCCATGACCGTCCCTGCGATCAGCGTCCCCGTGACATCACCGTAGGCGGCGCGCACGCGAGCGCGGGTCGGTGCTATCCAGGACAGCGCATGTCCGTGGTGGACGCTAGGACGGACGTCCCGCCCGAAGCAGCCGGCGTCCCCGTGTCCCTGCCACACCCATGTCGGACGTCGCAGCCGGCGACCGCAGCTCGGCTCTAGGGTCGTGCACGCTCAGCCTCGCAACACGCAATGAGCCCCGCGCCCTCGCCAAGGATCCGGCCGTGGACGCGATCTCGCCGTCAGTCCGGCGCCCCGCCGGGACGGTCCGGGCCTCAGTCCGCCAGGGATTCCCGCGGCCTCAACGCCGCACGGATCCTGGCCGCGAGCTGGTGCGCTTCGTAGGTGTCGCTGGCGCCGATGCTCACGGCCGTGCCGTGCTTGCGCTCGACCAGGGTGACGGTCACGATCGACGCGTAGTCCCGGCAGTGGGTAGCGGCAAGGTGCGGGTACGTGAACGGGCCGAACCCCCAGGTGACGCAGCTCTGCGCGCCCAGGCGTGCCGAGATGAAGCCACTCTGCTTGCCCGCCTGGGTGATGATCCAGCCGCCGGTGCCCGCCAGGTAGGGCTGGGTGTCGATGGTGTGCACCACAGCCGCGTACGCGGCGTCGTACGAAAGGCGGCTCACGAGCTCCCTCGGCGTAACGATGACCGGGGCGCAGCCTGCGAGGAGCAACAGCGCGAAGCCGACGCTCAGGCCCATGAGCTTCCTCATGTCGACCCCCTACTCTTCCCACTACAAGCGTACGCCTGGCGGGCCGCGCCATCGCGGTCTGGGGCACCATTGGGCACCCCCGCCCACATGCTCGAAACGAGCGCAGCCCGGCTCGTTTCTGCGCCGTTGATGGCCCGGCCGGCGCGCGACCGAGGCGGCTACGCGGCTCGCGCGCCGCCCACCCAGCGCACGCCCACGTCCTCCGAGGCCCGCAAGCGATCGGCGAGCTGCGCGGCGTGGTGCTGGATGTGGCGCAGGTTGACGAGCTGGTGCTCGAGCTTGGGCATGGTGTACCAGCTGAAGCCGCTGTCCGGCTGGGCCAGATCGAGCGCATCGACGCGCGCGTCGACCATGGCGTCGCAGACGCGCAGGTACGCCAGCACCTGTTCGCGGCTGTAGGGCTCGGGGATGAGCGGGTAGGGGCTCTGCGGGTCGGCGCGGCCCGGGATGCCGTCTGGGTGTTGGACCTCGTTCTGCTGGCCCTCCCAGGGCTGGAACGCCGCCTCGTTCGGCATCAGGTACAGGTGCGTGAAGTAGAGCGTGTGGTAGGCCACCTGCCAGTAGGCGTTGGTGGGAGCGGGGTCGAACCACAGGGCATCAGGACAGCGCTCGACGGCCTCCCTGAGCATCGCCAGCGCGGCGTGGTACTGGCTCTTGAGGGCCGTGCGTAGGGCCTCGTCGCGGTTGTGGTCCGTAGCCTTCGGGTTGGGCACGGTGGCTCCTCTCACATGCTCGGCGGGTCGCGCGACCATGATGGCACGAGGCCGCCGGCGCGAGGCCATGGCCGCTCGGCATGCCGCAGGCGTGGCCGTCCGGGAAACGACGGCGGCGGCGACCAGCTCGGCACGCCGTCATACGATGGCGAGTGCGTCGGGTTGCCGTCGCCGCGGCGGCGGCGCTTGCGGCGCGTGCGGCAAGAGCGCGGCGGATTCGCGGCGCTGGGGACGGAGGTGGGGCGTGGGTCCGATGAAGCCGGCGGACGGCAACGGCGTCATCCTCGACATCGATCCGGCGAAGGCGGGCTGGAAGTACCTGAGCTTTCGAGCCGTTCGTCTGGGGCCCGGCGAGCGATATGTGGGCGACGCCGCGGGCAACGAGGTCGCCATGGTGCCGATTCGAGGGAGCGGCCGTGTGCGCACCGGCCGTGAGACGTTCACGCTGGCACGGGCGAGCGTGTTCGCGGAGCTGCCATCGGTGCTGTACCTGCCTCCCGGCACCGCCTTCACGGTGGAGGCGGGCGCCGGCGGGTTCGTGTTCACCGTCGGAGGGGCACCCGCACAGGGGCGCTATCCGCTGCGCTTGTTCACGCCCGCCGACATGCGGGTGGAGATGCGGGGAGGGGCGAACGCCCGGCGGCAGGTGAGCCACATCCTCGGGCCTCATCTGCCTGCCGAGCGGATCTACCTCTTCGAGGCGTATACGCCGAGCGGCTTCTGGTCCGGCTGGCCGCCGCACCGTCATGACGGCGAGGGGGGCTCGGCGTACGTGGAGGAGACCTACTACTACCAGATCCAGCCTCATAGCGGCTGGGCGGTTCACCGCAACTACACCAAGGACGGTGAGGTGGACGACGTGATGATCGTCCGCGACGGCGAGCTGGTTCTCGTGCCGCGCGGGTTCCATCCGGTCGGGGCGCCGCCCGGCTCCAACGTGTACTACCTGAACTACATGGGTGGCGAGCTGCTCGATGAAGCGCGGGCCACCCC
>CAYOXR010000435.1:0-1884 GCA_964407955.1 uncultured bacterium
CCGGCGACGGCGATGCGGTGCCCGCAGGGGCACACGTTGCGGTCTAGCTCCGCCTATGATGTCGTCATGGTCAGACGGGTGCACCCCGTGATCGACACGGGTGCCGACCTCGCCGAGGCGGAACGTCGAACGCACGAGCTCGACACGCTCCATCGGCTGGCGGAGGACGTTGCCGACACGCTCGACGCCAGGGACGTGCTGGCGCGGTCGTTGACGGTGCTGCTCGAGATGGGCTGGTTCGCGTGCGGCGAGGCGATGCTGCGCACGGTGCCGGGCGGGCCGTTGGAGACCGTGACGGTCGGGCTGTGCCCCTTCTACGACTCGGTCGCGGCCTGTCTCCAGCGCCCGGACCTGCTCGCCAGGGGTGAGGCGGCGCTGGCCGGCGGCGTGGTGGTTCGTGACACCGGCTGGCTGATGGTCCCCGTCGACGGTGAGGCGCTGCTGGCGCTCTCCGGCGGCGACGGCGTCTCCAGTGGATTCCTGGGCGCGGTGAACGACCTCATCCGCTCGTCGATCCATCACACCCATCTGCACGAGCGACTGGCCGAGAAGGAGCAGCAGCGTTCCCGCCTGTTGCAGGCGTTCCTGACGGCGCAGGAGGAGGAGCGAGGGCGAATCTCGCGTGACCTCCACGACCAGATCGGGCAGGCCCTCACCGCCCTGCTGCTTGGCCTCGACCAGAACATCGACCACCCCGATACGAGCAGCCTCAGGCGCCTGAAGGAGCTGACCTCCGTGACGCTCACGGACGTCCGCCGCATCGCGCTGGACCTGCGCCCGTCGGTGCTAGACGAGCTGGGGCTGGAGGCCGGCATCCGGCGCTACGCCCGTGACGTGCACGAGCGCTACGGGTTGGACGTGAGCGTGCTGGTGAACCTCCCGGGTCGCCTGGAGCATCAGGAGGAGATCGTGCTCTACCGCGTGGTTCAGGAGGGGCTGACGAACGTCGTTCGCCACGCCTCGGCACGGGGTGCCTCCGTGGTCGTCACCTCGCACAACGGTTACGTTCAGTGCGTGATCGAGGACGACGGCGTCGGCTTCGACGAGGCCGGCTTGCTGCCCGGCGAGCAGGTGGGGCTGATGGGCATGCGCGAGCGCCTGGAGGTGCTGTCGGGGAGCCTCCGGATCGAGACCGCTCCCGGTGAGGGCACGGCGCTGTATGCCCGTGTGCCGGTCCGTTGAGGCGCGCGTGAGCCCGAGAGAGCCGATCCGTCTGTTCATCGTCGACGACCACGCCATCGTACGGGCCGGCGTGCGCATGCTGCTCAACGCGCAATCGGCGCTGGAGGTCGTAGGCGAGGCCGAGAGCGCCGAGGACGCGCTCGAGGTCCTGCCCGGGATCGACGCCGACGTGGTGCTGCTGGACCTTTCGCTCCCCGGAATGAACGGTATCGAGGCCGTGAGGGCGCTCAGGCGGCGACTGCCGCAGGCGCGGTTCATCGCGCTGTCGATGCATGAGGACCCGGAGTACGTGCGGGGCTTCCTGGAAGCCGGAGGCTCGGGATACGTCCCCAAGAGCTCGCTCGAGATGCAGCTCGTCGACGCCATCCTGGCGGTTTCGCGGGGCGAGTACTACGCGCCGGCGCGACTGCTGGCCGAGCTGGCGCGCGAGATGGCCACCGGCGACCCCTACCGCAACGCCCGGCTGACCCAGCGCGAGCACGAGGTGGTGCGACACATCGCGCACGGCAGTACCTACAAGGAGATCGCGGAGGCGCTGGGGATCAGCGAGAAGACCGTTGCCACCTATCGGGAACGGGCGTCGGAGAAGCTGGGCGTCAAGACCCGCGCCGAGCTGGTGCGCTGGGCGCTGGAGCACAACCTCCTCGACTGAGGCGCGCTCGGCAGTCGAAGAGCGGGAGCCCCGCGTCTGAATTTCGCTTC
>CAYOXR010000436.1:0-4168 GCA_964407955.1 uncultured bacterium
CGGCGCGCCCCCCGCTTTCACGCGGGGGGCGCGTTTCTGCGAGGACCTCGTGGCGCTCGAGCCCCTGCTGAGCGCCAAGGCGGCCGCCGCGGCCCCGCGCTGACGGGCACGCTCAACCGGCGCCCGCCGTCGCCGCCAGCACCATCACCTCGTGGCGCAGAGCCGGCCTGGGCGCGCCCGGCACCGTCAGGTACGTGCGCACCTCGGGCTCGACACGGGCCAGCAACGTGTCGATGGCGCGGCGATGGTCCTCGGTGGTGCGGGCACGCTCGAGCCACTGCGCCAGCGCCTTCACGCGCCAGAGGCGTTCCAGATGGAAGGTCTCCAGTCCCGCCTCGGCCAGCCAGGCCACCCACTCGGACACTTGGTAGGCGCGCACGTGCGAAGGGTCGCGCAGGCGCTCAACGGTGTTCATGGCGTCCGCCAGGCGTTCGTCCTCGGGCGCGATGTTGTCCACCAGGATCAGGACCCCGCCGGGCCGCAGGACGCGCCGAGCGGAGGCCACGAACGCACGCGGATCGCCGAAATGGTGGGCGGCGATGCGGCACGTGACCAGATCGAAGCTGCCGTCCTCGAAAGGCAGGCTCTCGGCCGCCGTCTGCACGAACGCCAGCGTGGCGCCCGGGACCGTTTCCCGCAGGTGCGCCTCGGCGGCCGCCAGCATCTCCGGCGTCAGGTCGCTGGCCGTCACGGCCATGCCCGCCTGGGCGAAGACCCGGGCGGTGTGGCCGCCGCCGGTCGCGACGTCCAGCGCTCGCTTTCCCGCCAACTCGCCCAGCCGCGAGCGCGCCAGCTGCGGCAGTCGCGACAGCTCCTCACCCTGCGCGTGGCTGGCGCTGACGACGTAGTCCCCAGCAGCGGGGGCGAAGCGCTCGCGCGCCAGGCGCTGGGCCCGCTCCGTCGCGTCTCCGCTCACGGCCCGACCCTCACCGCTCGCTCGTTCACGCGCCGCCGGAGCGCATCGGGCCTAGCGCTCCCCGAGAAGCCGCCAGGCGCTGGGCAACAACCCCACCGCCAGCAGCAGCTTCAGTGCATCGCCCAGCAGGAACGGCGTCAAGCCGGCGGCGACGGTCGCGGCCCAGCCGGCACCGAGCGCGCCGTGCAACCAGACGAGGCCGGGCAGGTAGATGGCGACCTCGGCCAGTAGCATGGCCGCCACCGTGCGCGGGTAGCTGCGGTCCCAGCCGCGTCCCGCCAACCATCCCAGCAACGCCGACGCCAGCACGAAGCCGATCAGGTAGCCGCCGGTGGGGCCCATCAGGTGCGCGACGCCGCCCTGCCAGCCGGTGAAGATCGGCAGGCCGAGCGTGCCCAGGGCCACATAGGCGGCCGCGGTCGCGGTGCCGAGGCCCAGCCCGTAGGCCGTACCCACGAGCAGCACCCCCAGCGTCTGGCCGGTGAACGGCACCGGCCCGAGCTGGATCCTGATCTGCGCCAGCACGGCCAGGAACGCCACGCCAAGGGCGACCTGCAGGAGCGCTCGGGCGCGAGAACGGCTGCCCGCTGCGGGGAGAATGCGTTCGATCAGCGTCGTCGAGACCGCTCGGCTGGCCATCATCCACCTCCGGGCGCCGGGGCCCGCCCCGGCGTCGCCGCCGAGTATACAAGCGTCGCCGGCCGGCCGCGCCGTGCCGTGCTCCTATACTGGCGCCGTGCCCATCGATCCCTCCGAGATCCGCGTCTCCGACTGGGTGGTCACCGTCGACACCGTCTTCCCCAACCAGGTCAACCCTCTCGGGACCCTCTTCGGCGGCGTGGTGCTGCAGTGGATGGACGTCAACGCCGCCGTGGCGTGCGCCCGCTTCTGCCGGCAGGCGTCGGTCACAGCCTCCACGGAGCCCGTCGACTTCCGCAACCCCATCTACGTGGGCGAGATCGTCGAGGTCAAGAGCCGCGTCGCCTGGACCGGCACCACCAGCATGATCGTGCGCTGCGAGGTGCACGGCGAGAACCCCCTCACCGGCGAGCGGCGGCTGTGTACCATCGGCCACCTCAACTTCGTGGCCATCGGGCGTGACGGGCGGCCGGTGCCGGTGCCGCGGCTGCGGGTCGAGAGCGACGAGGAGAAGCGCCACTGGGCGACCGGCGAGCGCGTGCGCAAGGACATCCTGAGACGCCGCGAGGACCACGACGAGCCCTCCGCGGGCCCGGACTGAGCGGTCGCACCGGGCGCCGCGTCACGCCTCGGCCGCTCCGAACGAACGCCTCGGCGGCGGCGCACGGCGGTGGACGGTGTGACGCCGCGATCAGGTCGCCGCTGCTATCGTTGGAGCGTTCGAGGCGTGACGCGCCCCGAGGGCCCGGCGTCTCCAGTGACTCCAGACCGACACACGTCCTCCCGCGCGGCCAGCGCGGGGTTTGGTTCAGGAGGCAGCATGACCGAAGCCACGACCCCCCACAGCAGGCACGCGCTCGAGCAGCGCGCCGTCAACGCCATCCGCGCCTTGACGATCGACGCGACCCAGGCCGCCGGCGACGGCCATCCCGGCATGCCCATGGGCGCGGCGCCGATGGGGTACCTGCTGTATTGCCGCTTCATGACGCACAACCCCAAGGACCCCACGTGGGTGAACCGCGACCGCTACGTGCAGTCGGCCGGCCACGGCTCGATGCTGCAGTACAGCCTGCTCCACCTGACCGGTTACGACCTGCCGATGTCGGAGCTCGAGCGCTACCGCCAGTGGCAGAGCAAGACGCCCGGCCACCCCGAGTACGGCCACACCGTGGGCGTGGAGACGACCACCGGTCCGTTGGGTCAGGGCATCAGCACGGCGGTGGGCATGGCGCTGGCGGAGGCGCACCTGGCAGCGCGCTTCAACCGGCCCGGCTTCGACGTGATCGACCACTTCACCTACGTGATCGCATCCGACGGCGACATGATGGAAGGCGTGGCCAGCGAGGCATCGTCGTTCGCCGGCCACCACGCCCTTGGC
This sequence comes from uncultured bacterium, assembly GCA_964407955.1. Classification (GTDB taxonomy): domain Bacteria; phylum Deinococcota; class Deinococci; order Deinococcales; family Trueperaceae; genus JASBRS01. The sequence continues at coordinate 2,934 of CAYOXR010000436.1, forward strand.
AAGCTGATCGTGCTCTACGACGACAACGACATCTCGATCGAAGGCTCCACCGACATCACCTTCACGGAGGACGTGCCCGCGCGCTACCGCGCCTACGGCTGGCACGTGCAGTCCGTCGAGGACGCCAACGACCTGGAGGCGCTCGCCGGCGCCATCGACAAGGCGCGCCGGGAGCTCACGCGGCCGAGCCTCATCCGCGTGCGGAGCATCATCGGCTTCGGCGCCCCGAACAAGCAGGGCACCAAGGGCGTGCACGGCTCGGTGCTCGGTGACGAGGAAGCCCGGGCAGCCAAGCACAACCTCGGCATCGACTGGCCGGCGTTCACGGTGCCCGACGACGTCCTCGAGCACTACCGCGAGGTGGTGGGCCGCGGCGAACGCGCCCAGGAGGCGTGGAACGCGCTCTTCGCGCGCTACCGCGACGCGCACCCGGCGCTGGCCGAGGAGCTTGAGCGCGAGCTGCGCGGCGAGCTTCCGAGCGGCTTCGACGCCGACCTCCCCAGCTACCCGGCGGGCACCAAGCTCGCCACTCGCAATGCCTCGCATGCGGCCCTGAACGCGCTCGCCAGACGCGTTCCCGAGCTGATCGGCGGCTCGGCCGACCTGTCCGGCTCGAACTACACCGACATCGACGGCGCCCAGTCCATCGCGCCGGGCAGCTACGGCGGCCGCATCCTCCACTTCGGCGTTCGCGAGCACGGCATGGCCGCCATTGCCAGCGGGCTGGCTCTGCACGGCGGCGTCCGCCCGTTCGTGGCGACCTTCCTGATCTTCTCGGACTACCTGCGGCCGGCGTTGAGGGTCGCGGCCCTGATGAAGCAGCCCGTCACTTACGTGTTCACGCACGACAGCATTGGTCTGGGGGGCGACGGACCGACCCACCAGCCGGTGTCGCAGCTCATGGCACTGCGCACCATCCCCAACGTCACCGTGATCCGCCCGGCCGACCCCAACGAGACCTCCCAGGCATGGGCCCTGGCCCTGGCGCATCGTGGCGGGCCGGTGGCCTTCGCGCTCACGCGCCAGGGGGTGCCGGCGTTCGACGTACCGGCGGGCAGCGTGGCCAGGGGCGGCTACGTGCTTGCCGACGGCGGCGGCGAAGGCGAGCCGGACGTGTTGCTCATCGCGACCGGCTCCGAGGTGCAGCTGTGCGTGCAGGCGCGCGAGGCGCTCGCCGCCGACGGCGTGCGCGCGCGCGTGGTGAGCCTGCCGAGCTGGGAGCTCTTCCAGGCGCA
>CAYOXR010000437.1:0-8751 GCA_964407955.1 uncultured bacterium
ATTACGTCGAGCACGTGCTCGATCGTCTTCTCCACGGCGCGATCGATATCCGAGGCCTCCACCACCGGCACGCCCTCGAGTTCGGCCTGCTCCTTGATGAAGTCCTGCAGCATGCGGATCTCGGTGAAGTGCTCCAGATAGGGCTGCCGGCGCCGGCGCTTGAAGGTCTGCCCTTCGCGCACGCCGAAGTGGCGCCGGTGATCCTCCTCATCGGTCACCGCCATGACGACCCTGATCAGGATGGCCTCGCGCGGCTCCTGGCTGGGCGCGATGCCCGGCACCAGGTGGGCGCCTTCCATGACCAGCGAGGTCGCCTCGGTGACGTTGCGTTCGATGATGGCACACACTGCCGGATCGAGCTGCTGCACCTGCGCGAGAAACCCCCGCAGCACGCGCTTACGCTTGGGACGCACCGAGTCGCGCTCGCTCGGAAGCAGCTCGGCGCGCCACGCGGAGTAGCTCGAGCTGTGCAGCACGGGACTCAGGTCCGGGCCGATCAACGATCTCAGCGCCTGCCGCACGGAGTCGGTGGAGACGTTGCGCGTGATGCCCAGGCGGTAGCTGACCTCCGAGGCGATGGCCGACTTGCCGACGCCGGGCGCGCCGCCCACCACCAGAATGATCGGGCGGTCGGGGCGCCGCACGGCGCGCATGAGCTCGTAGCGGCGGGCGAACTCCGCACCGGCCTCCCCATGCAGCAGCCGGGCCACCTCGTCGCGCACCTGTGCCCGCTCCACCGTCGGCTGGCCGACTTGATAAAGCGATTCCTCGACGCGCTTGGCGAGATTGTGCGACAGCTCTGGGCCCAGTCCGACGGCCATCACGGACTGCGCCAGGATGCCCCGCGAGAAGGGCATCTCCATGCCGTCCTCCTCGACGACCTTGAGCTCGAGCGACTGACGGGTCAGCGCCTCGTAACGCAGGCGCATGTCACGGCCGTAGCGGCCCTCGAGCGCCACCGCCACCCGCCGCGCCAGCTCCGCCTCCGGCAGCCGCTCGACGCCTTCGGCGCGCAGCCCTTGCTCCACCTGGTTGGCGACGGCGTGGGCTTCCTTGAAGCCGAGGCCGAGCTTCTCCAACGACGTCATGAGCGTGCGGCGCTCGAATGGCCCTTGACCGCCGTCGAACTCGATCAGGAGAGGCACGAACGGCGGCGTTTGCTGCTTCAAGCGTTCGGCTACCTCGGGTGCGACGCGTTCAGATACCAGGCTTGCGAGCGCGTCCATCAGCTCCGCCAGGCTGACCCGACGCGCGCCCGCCTCACGGAAGTGCTGTTCGGCGTCCCGCGCGATGCGGATGGCTTCGTCCGTGAGCACGCCTGCGGACTGCAGCGCCTCCACCACCTCGCCGGTGCTGTAGGTGTAGCCTTCCTGCCCACGCGTCACGCGCAGATCGCGCCGCTTCACGGTCGGCCTCCTCTCCCGCGGCGGCTCGTGCCGGCCCGGCTCGGAACCGACTGCGAGGCTACCACGGTTCGAAGGGATCCCCGGAGCGGCCCTCCAGCACGTCCAGAAGGTTCTTCACGATGTTGCCGGTGAACCCCCATATGCGGTGGCCACGCCACTGGTAGGCGAAGATGCGCCGACGGTAGTCCAGCAGCTGCCTCACCTCACTCTCGGGGTGGATCGCCGCCAGCTCGGCCAGTGGCACCGTGAACGTGTCTGCCACCTCGTGCGCATTGAGGCGCAGCGGCTGCGGCCACGGCACGCGCGCCACCCAAGGGGTGGCGACGTAGCCGGCCGGAGACGGATGGTCGGACAGCGGGCCCAGCACCGCTTCGGGCCGCACACGCAACCCGACCTCCTCCTCGGTCTCGCGCAGAGCGGCCGCCACGGCGCTCTCCCCCGGCTCCATGCCGCCCCCGGGGAAGGCGATCTGGCCGGCGTGCCTGGCGAGCGAGCTGGCTCGAACCGTGAACAGCAGCTCGAGCCCGGTGCCCGCGTCCAGAAGCGGCACCAGGACCGCCGCCCGGCGGAAGCCGGGGATGTCCATGTCGATGCGTTCGGCCGTCGCGAGCCGGTCTCTCAACCCTTCGAGAACGTTCGTCAGCATGTGTGGCGCCTCGTGGGCGACGGTGTCGCGGTCTCGGCCATGCGTCCAGGATAGCCCGGCCCTGACCGCCCAGATGGCCTCCGGGCAGCGCTCCCGGGCGCGGGCGGGCCGCGCGTCAGCCGCCGGGCGCGCCGATGAACGCCCAGTGCCGGCCGGTCACGCCACGGTCGCGGCGGTGGCTGAAGAAGCTGTGCGGGTCGCAGTGGGTGCAGGCGTCGGCGCTCCACACCCGTTCCGAGCGGACGCCGGCTCGCTCCAGCGCCCAGCGATTGGCCGCCACCAGGTCGAGGCGGAACCGTCCCTGGGCATCGGGCGTGGCCAGCGACCCCGGGAACCCGGCCCGCCGGTAGATCTCCACCACCTCGTCGCCGACCTGGTAGCAGGCACCCTGGATGCCGGGCCCGATAGCCACCGTCACGTCCTCGGCGCGGGTGCCGTAGCGCTCCGCCATGGTGCTCACCACGCGCGCCGCGAGGCCGGCGGCGGTGCCGCGCCAACCGCAGTGCGCGGCGCCGACGGCACCGGTCGCGGCGTCGAAGTAGAGCAGCGGCAGACAATCGGCCACGCTGACGACGAGGAGCCTGTCAGGGGTGGCTGTCGTGGCGGCGTCAGCGCGCTCCGTGAACCACGTTGGAGAGCCGTCCAGAACCCTCGTGCCGTGCTCCTGATGGAACGCGCATACCGCCTCCCTGGAGACACCGAGCGCCGACAGCACGCGCTCACGGTTGGCCTCGACGCTGTCGGGATCGTCGCCCGAGCTCAGGCCCAGGTTCAATGACGCATAGGGCCCGGTGCTCACGCCGCCGGCGCGCAGCGTGAAGCCGTGCGGCCAGGGCAGATCGGGGGCCGTCAACACCTCGAGGATGTCGCCGCTCCCGGTGGCCGCGGGGTTCATGGCACGGACGGGCATGCAGCGATGCTAGCCCGCGACCCGGATCCGTGACGACGTCTGCGCAGCAGCAGGCCGCGACGGGACGCTCAGTAGTTGCGCGCCTCGAGCCGCAGCCCGGTCGCCGACAGCAGCCACTGGGTCACCGCGTGCACGGCCCCGCGCACCGTCGCGGTGATGACGGGATCCCCGAACGGCTCGAGCCGCACGATCACCTGCTCGGACGAGCGCTGCTGCACGACCACCAGCAGGTGCTGCCGGATGTCCGGCTCGTCGACGCTGGCGCGTACCCACCAGCGTTCGGCCGGGGGCGCGCCGACGTCGCCCGCCTCCGAGGCGGGCCCGAAGCTGCGCGCCACCTCGTGCAAGATGACGTGGCCATCGGCGTAGGCGAGCACGACCTTGGTGAAGGGGGCGGTTTCGGGCAAGCTGCCACTCAGAAGCGCATGGGGCATGGTGGATGGCCTCTCGAGGATCGGGAATGCGTCGGTCGGTCCGCCGCTGAACCGGAACTCCACATAGCGCAGGGGGATCCCCTGCGCCTTCCACTTGAGCGCGTACTTCGTCTCGAACACCGCCGGCGGCGCGTTCGCCTCGCGCGCCTCGAAGCCGTCCGCCGCACGGCACTCCTGCATGGCGAAGGCGAGGTAATCGGCGTGGTCCGTCGCCAGGCATACCGCGCCGCCCACCTGAAGACGGCTCGCGGCCAGTCGGAAGAAGTCGCGACTCAACAGCCGACGTGCCACATGACGCTCCTTGGGCCAGGGATCGGGGAAGTTGACCACGATGCGCTCCAGGCTGTGCTCCGCGAACAGCTGCCGCAGGGCGAAGCGTGCGCCCGCCTTGGCCAGGCGCACGTTGCCCACCCCGTCGCGCTTGACGCGCCGGAGCGCGCGCTGGAGGCTGACGCTGGAGATCTCGATACCCACCAGACAGGCTTCGGGCCGCTCGTGCGCGGTCCGGACCGTGTAGCGTCCATCGCCGAAGCCGATCTCCAGCGTGGGTGCACACGGGCGTCCGAACTCCGCCTCCCAGTCGATCGGGAAGCTGCGCGTGCGCCACGGTACCAGCACGGACGACGGTGGCTCCAACGATGCAGACCCCGATCGAGCTCAGTCGGACTTGACCACGGGGCGTACCAGAAGCGCCTCGTTGGCCGCCAGGTCGGACCGGAAGAGCGTGTCGCGCGAGAACAGGATGAAGGGACCGGCGCCGTCGACAGGCGTGGCCTGGAAGACCAGCACCTTGCCGTCCTGCCGGCGGCAAGCGATGCGTTCCGGCCAGGCGCCTATGGCGCGCTGCCAGGTGTTGAGGATGCCAGGATCGAGTCCCGCCATGCCGGCACTCAGCTCCATCTCCCCCAGTCGGGCCACCAGCCGGGCGGTGCGGGGCCGCCGGCCGCGCATCTTGAGCACCCCGATGCGCGTCAAGCGCTCCACGATCGCCAGCGCGTCGTCGGGGTCCAACCCCGCGTCCAGCGCGATGCGCGTGACGTTGCGCTGTCCGTTCACGTTGCTCAGCACCTTGCGCTCGTCCTCGTTGAGGGTCAGCTCGGCCGCCCGTTCGTAGCTGGTGTCCAGGGTCGGCACGGCGTCGCGCGCGACCGTAGGGCCACCTTCACGCCGAGCCTCGTCGAGCCGGCGGATCGCTTCGAGGACCAGGTTCTCCGTCCCGCTCTCGATGCTGGTGTCGGGCGCCGGGATGCCCAACCGGAACTCGAAGGAGCCGCGCTCGTCGGCGAACAGAGCGAACACGGCATCCTCGCCCTTCAGCTCGCCGAACTCCGCGTGGACGACCTGACCCTTGTCGAAGTACACACGCGCCAGGCCCGCAGGGTGGTCGACACCCAGGCGGCCGGATCGCTGCGACGACGACAGCAGCTGGAACAGGTCGACCAGCGAGAAGAGGCCAAGCGTTCCGGTCACGGCCGCATTCTACCGCCCGCACGCGGTCCTGACGCAGGTCGACGCGCGCAGCTCGCGAGCCCGGACGCGTTCACCACCGCGTTGGTGGGGGCGGCGCGGACGCCGACGGCCACGCGAGCGAGATCCGCGCCGGCGCGGCGGCGGCGCGCATGGCACCAAGAAGGTCCGACTGGGACGCACGTTGCCGCCAGGTCGCGCAGCCGCGTCGGTATACTGCGCTGGTGCCCGCACGTTTGGCGCGTTACCTGCTCCGCGAGACCGCCGGGCTGTACCTCCTGGGCGTGGCCGCGTTCTGCCTGCTGCTGTCGATCGATCTCCTCAGCGTCCTGGCACGCTTCCTCATCCAGCAACACGCCACCCTCGGTCAAGTGGGGTCGTTGCTGCTGTTCAAGCTGCCCTACTTCCTGCATCTGAGCCTGCCTATCGCGGTGGTGTTCGCGGTGCTGCTGGCGACCGGCAGGCTGGCCAAGGACTCGGAGTTGAAGGCCGCCTACTCGCTGGGGGCGCGTCCGCTGGAGCTCCTGCTCCCGGTCGCGCTGCTGGGCGCGCTGGTGGGCGCCGTGAGCTTCGTCAACAACGGCTTCCTGGAGTCGCGCGCCGAGGCCGCGTACCAGCACATGATCGACGCCTTCGTCTACGTCAGGCCGCCCGCTCAAGCGCAGACGAACGCCTCGTTCAAGATCGCCGGAGAGGGCGTGTTCTACGCCGCGAGCGTGCGCGGCGACCTCCGGGACCACCGGCAGGCCAGCTTGCAGGGCATCCTGGTGCTCGAAGACGACGGCACGGTGCTGACTGCGCCCACCGGAACGTGGTCGAGCGCGGCACGCACCTGGACGCTCGAGCGCGCCGTGCGCAGCGCCTCGGGCTCACCACCGACCAGCGTCGGTACCGTGACCTTGTCCTTCCCGTTGCAGGCCACGCCGTCGCAGACGCTTGCGCGCAGCGATACCCTGCCGCTGAACGAGCTCGGCCGGCAGATCGCGCGCCTCAAGCAGGCCGGCGGCAACGCCAGTCAGCTGCTCTTCCAGTACCATCGACGCATCGCGGACGCGTTCAGCGCGCTGGTGTTCGCGTTGTTCGCGGGAGCGTTGGGCCTGCGCGTGCGCGGCCGCGCCGCCGGCTTCGCCTGGACCATCGTTCTGCTGGTCGCCTTCTGGGCCCTGTGGCTGTTCAGTCAGAACCTGTACGAGGCCGGCGCGCTCGGTCCCGTGGCGGCCGCCTGGCTGACGCCCGTGGCGAGCGGCATGGGCGCCTCGGTGTTGGCGGTGTGGAGGCTGGGCACGTGAACACCTTCAGCCGCTACCTGTTCCGCGAGATCCTGCCGTTGTATGTGGCCGGCCTGGCAGTGCTGCTCGTGCTGCTGCTCATGAGCTTCTTGCTCGGCGTGCTCGCCGACGTTCTGGCGCGGGGCGTTCCGATCGCGATGCTGGCGCGCTTCCTGCTGTTCAAGCTGCCAGCGGCCGCGGGTCCGGGGCTGCCGTTGGCCTTGCTGTTCGCCGCGCTGCTCGGCCTGACCCGCCTGGGCCAGGACGGCGAGATCAAGGCGGCGCTGCTGCTTGGCGTGAGCCCGCGGCGGTTCCTGATGCCGATGCTGGGGCTCGGCTTGCTGGTGAGCCTGCTGGCCTTCGCGAACGACGAGCTCGTCGTGCCGTGGAGCGAGCAGCGCGCCCTTCAGGTCCAGAAGGACATCCTGCTGCGCAGTCCGGAGACGGTGGTGAAGGCGGGCACGTTCTTCACGGATGCGCTGGGCCGGGACATCTACATCGGCGCCGTCAAGCCCGGGGGGCACCTGGAGAACGTCACCGTCATCAGCCCGGGCGGACCGCTTGGCCCGCGCGAGGTGATCCAGGCGGCCAGCGGCGACCTCGACCAGGCGGCCGGCGTGTGGCGGCTCCACGATCTGCGCTTTCGCGTGTTCCGGAGCAGCCGCCAGGTGCTCGACGTCCATGCGGCGAGCGGCAGCTTGCCGGTCCGCGGCCTGGCCGTGGCCAACGCCGGCGCGCCCGACCTCGTGTACCTGCCGCCGGGCCAGCTCCTGAAGCGCCTCCGCGAGGCCCACGGGCGTCCCGAGCCGGCGGCCTGGACCGCGCTCCAGCGCAAGCTCGCCGGGCCTCTAGCGGCCACGGCCTTCGCGCTGTTCGCGCTGGCGGTGGCGCTGTTCACGTTCCGCCGCGGCGCGTCGCTCGGCTTCGTGTCGGTGCTGCTCCTGACGTTCATCTACTACGCCACCAGCAGCGTCTCGAAGCTGCTCGGCGAGCAGGGCACCGTCCCTGCCTACGTGGCAGGCTGGGCCCCCGTCGGCCTCTACGCGCTGGCAGGCGGTACGCTGCTGGCGCTGTCGTGGAGGCGTTGAGTGCGGCGCGCGCTGATCCATGCGGCGGTCGTGCTGGCCATGCTGGCGGGCGGCGCGGCGCGCGCCGTGCAGATCAAGATCGACACCGGCGGCGATCCCAACAGCCGCCTCGAGATCCGCACGCTCACCCTGCCGGACGGCAGCCAGGCCGAGCTCTACGTCCTCGTCGGCCATCAGGTCCATGTGACCATCGGGAACACCGAGCTCGTCGCCGACCACATCGAGTTCGATCTCACGAACCGCGTCGTGCGCGTGATCGGCTACGGACGCTACACCTCCGGCGGCCAGACCGTGGCCGGCAACGACCTGGTGATCGACCTCGGCAAGGAGACCTTCCAGGCGAAGGACGTCATCATCAGCACCTCGTCGCTCGACGTGAACGGCGACACGGCCAGCCGCGTGCCCGGCCAGATCAGCATCCTGGCCGGGCACTTCAGTCCCTGCTCACGCTGCGACCAGAGTGTGGAGGACTACGGCTTCAGCGCCAACCGCATCGAGCTGTACCCGGGCGACCGGCTGGTCGCGTACGGCGTCACCGTGCTCGTGCGCGGCCGTCCGCTGTTCAACCTGCCGCTGCTGGTGGTGCCGCTGGCGCCTCCCAACCGCGAGCCGCGCCTGTCGCTCACGGCCGGTACCGCCACCGTGCGCGCCGAGATGATGGCGAGCTGGCCGTACGTGCTCGGCGCCAATGCCTTCGGAGACATGAACGTGCACTACTACGCAGACGTGGCCCCCGGGTCCGGCAGCACGCTCGAGAACCACCTGCTGGGCGGCCAGGTGCTGACGTCGTACGTGGGGGGCGGGTTCGACCACCACTTCTACACCGATCGCGGCAAGGGCGAGTTCAGGGTGGAATACACGCCGTTCGCCCTGGTGCGCTATCCGGACGGCACGGCCGCGGCCGGTCCGAAGGGCCAGAGCACCCTGCAGTTCGACCTGCACTACGCCACCGACAGCAGCCTGGGTCCACCGCAGACGTCCTTCTACCTGCAGCGCGACGACACCGTGCGCAACCGCATCTGGCAGTTCGGCTACTCCACGACCCAGCAGGGATCGGGCCTGGAGGGCACCTTCAGCAGCCAGGGCTTCATGGATCTGCAGCCGGGAGACGACGTCACGACGCCCAGCTACGCCAGCCGCACGGTGCCGCTGTTCACGGTGGCTCGCCTGCAGGTGAAGCCCAGCGATCTCCAGGCCTACCGGTTCGGCCCGTTCCAGGTACAGAGTGCGCTGTTCGACCTGGGCGTGTTCCAGGACACCAGCAACCCCCTCGACCGCAGCGCCGCGGCGAACGCGATCGCGACGGCCGCCCGCCTGCTCGACAACTACGCGCTGGTCATGCCGGCGACCTCTCCGTGGACCGGGATGGCCGTGAGCGGCAAGAGCGTGTTCACCGGCCAGTACTACGGCAGCGGCGAGCGCCTGGTCGACTGGAACACCGGGCTGACCGCCGCGCAGAGCGTTTCAGGCGTCGGCTCGCTGTCCCTGAGCATCTCGCGCGCTACCGCCCAGGGCCAGACCCCGTTCGTGTT
>CAYOXR010000438.1:0-6246 GCA_964407955.1 uncultured bacterium
TGCACCGACACCAGCTGTCCGTTCGACGCGGAGAGCTGCTCGGCGTGATCGGCCCCAACGGCTCGGGCAAGACCACATTGTTCAACCTCGTCTGTGGCTTCACGCGCGCGGACGAGGGCAGCGTCATGTTTGACGGCGTCGAGCTGACGCGGTTGCGGCCGCCGATCATCGCTCGGCTGGGCGTTTCGCGCACCTTCCAGGGCAGCCGCGTGTGCGCCCGGCTCAGTGTGCTGGAGAACGTCGAGGCGGCCGCCCAGCGGCTGCACCCCGTCACCCTGGTCGACGCAGCGCTCGGGACCCCCCGCTACCGCCGCGCGCTCGCCGCCACCGAGGCGGCCAGCCTGGAGCTGCTCGAGCTCGTCGGACTGGCCAAGGTGGCCGATGCGCACGCTGGGGCGCTGGCCTACGGCGACCAACGGCGTCTCGAGATCGCCCGCGCGCTCGCCAGCCGCCCCAAGCTCCTGTTACTGGACGAGCCTGCGGCGGGCATGGATCCGCAGGAGACGCGCGAGCTGATGGACCTCATCCGCCAGATCCGCGACGCGTTCGACCTGGCGGTGGTGGTGATCGAACACGACATGGACCTCGTCATGAACCTGTGTGAACGAATCCAGGTACTCGCCTACGGCGAGCTCATCTGCGAGGGGGACCCGGCCACGGTGCAGGGCGATGCGCGCGTGCTGGAGGCGTACCTGGGGGGCAGCCATGGCTGACATGCTGGCGCTGGAGTCCCTGACGGTCAACTACGGTCCTGTGACGGCGCTCAAGGGGATCGATCTGAGCTTGCGGGAAGGCGAGGCGGTGGCGCTGCTCGGTGCCAACGGCGCCGGCAAGAGCACCACGCTGCGAACCGTGTCCGGGATCGTGCGTCCGCGTCAGGGAACCGTCCGGTACCGTGGGCGCGACATCAGCCGCCTCGACCCGGGCGAGATCGTCGGCCTGGGGGTGGCCCACTGTCCGGAGGGGCGGCGCGTGTTCGCGGGCATGACGGTGATGGAGAATCTGAAGCTGGGCGCTAGCCGGCGCCGCGACGATGCGGACGTCCGCAGCGACCTGGGCCGCATGGGCGAGCTCTTCCCGGTGCTCGGCGAGCGCGGCCAGCAGCGCGCGGGCACGCTCTCGGGCGGAGAGCAGCAGATGCTCGCCATCGCGCGGGCGCTCATGAGCCGGCCGCGGCTGCTCCTGCTCGACGAGCCCTCGCTGGGGCTGGCACCTCTGCTGGTCCAGACCATCTTCGACACCCTGGCCGAGCTCAAGCGCGAGGGGGTGACGCTGCTGCTGGTCGAGCAGAACGCGCGCGTGGCCCTCGACCTGGTCGACCGCGCGCTGGTGTTGCGAACGGGCAACGTGGTCGCGTCGGGTACCGCCGAGGAGCTCAAGCGCGATCCGCAGGTGGTGGAGGCGTACCTGGGAGGTGGCCGTTGAACATCGTCGACTACGTCACCCAGCAAGTCGTCAACGCCATCAGCCTGGGCTCGCTGTACGCCCTGATCGCGGTGGGCCTGTCGCTGGTGTTCGGCATCCTGAACCTCATCAACTTCGCGCACGGCGACATGATGATGGTCGGTGCCTTCGCGGCGTTGCTGCTGCAGAGCGTCGGCGTGCCGTTCCCCATCGCGCTGGTGGGCGGCATCGCCTTCGGCGGGCTCGCCGGCTTCGTCATGGAGCGTGTCGCCTTCAGGCCCGTGCGCGGCGCTCCCGACGTGACCATGCTTCTCACGTCGTTGGGAGTGACCTACATCCTGGAGAACCTCGGCATCCTGCTGTTCTCCGCCAGCCCCCGCAACTTCCCATTGCCGACGTGGCTGGGCCACGTCTACAAGCTGGCCGCCGGGCGCATCACCTTCACCAACATCAATGTGCTGACGGTGGTGTTCTCGGTTCTCGCCTTCCTGTTCTTGTACTGGTTCGTCACGCGGACCGGCGTCGGCCTGGGAATGCGCGCCACTGCCGAGGATCTGGTGGCGGCGCGACTGGTGGGCGTTCGCGTGAACCTGGTGGTGGTGGTGGCATTCGTGCTCGCCTCTGCGTTCGCCGGGCTGGCGGGCATGCTGTGGGCGGCGCAGGTTGGTGTCGCCTACCCGCTGATGGGCTTCACGCCCATGCTCAAGTCGTTCGTGGCCGCCATCATTGGCGGCTTCGGCAGCATCGAGGGCGCACTGCTCGGTGGCTACGTGCTGGGTGCGCTGGAGATCGCCATCGTGGCGTTCCTGCCGCCGTCGGTGTCACCGTACCGCGACGCACTCGTGTTCGGCCTGCTCATCGTTCTGCTGCTGTTCCGTCCCGGCGGGATCACCAACGTGCGTCGCGAGGTGAAGCTGTGAGGCTCGGCCGGCTGGCCCTCTTCGCCGTCGCCATGGTGGCGATCGGACTGGCCGCGCCGCACATCGGTGAGTACCCGCGGCGGGTGTTGCTGGTCATGGGGATCGAGGTGATCATGGTCGTCTCGATGGCGCTTTCCAACGGCTTCACCGGCGTTTTCTCTCTCGGTCACGTGGGCTTCATCGGGCTGGGTGCATACTGCTCCGCCATCCTCACCTTGCCGGTCACGGCAAAGCACGCCTATCTGCGCGACCTGCCCGGGTTCCTGGCGCACTTCAGTCTGGGCTTCCTGCCGGCGACGCTGATCGCCGGGGCGCTGTGCGTGGTGGTGGCGTTCGTGGTGGGGCTGCCGCTGATGAGGCTGTCGGGGCACTACGTGACGGTGGCCACGCTTGGACTGCTGGTGATCGTGAACGTAGTGCTCGTGAACGCCGACGCCTTCACGCGCGGGTCGCGCACCTTCACCGGCGTGCTGCCCTACACCACCCTGTGGTGGGTGCTCGGCTGGGTGGCGGTGACGTGGCTGGTGTGCTCGCGCATCGCCTACTCGCCCTTCGGTCGCGCCATGCGCGTCAGCCGGGAGGATCTCGTCACCGCCGAATCGGTGGGCATCGACATCCTACCGACGCGCATGAACGCGTTCGTGATCAGCGCGTTCTTCTCCGGCGTGGCCGGGGCGCTGTACGCCCACTACCTCACGTCGTTCTCGCCGCAAGCCTTCTACTTCCCGCTGATGATCCAGCTGCTGGTGATGCTCGTGGTCGGTGGCATGTCGAGCCTCACCGGCGCCAGCGTGGGCGTGGTGGTGGTGACGGTGCTGTCCGAGGTGCTGCGCAACCTCGAGCGCGGTTTCCACGTCGGCGCTCTGCACGTGCCGCCGCTCTACGGCGCCAGCCAGGTCACGCTCGGCGTGATCTTCATCTTGATCATGATCTTCCGGCCGCAAGGCCTGCTTGGGGACCGCGAGATCGTCCTCTTTCCGAGGAGCCGGCGGGTGCGCCCCGCCGGCACACCCCGTGAGGAAACGGAGGTACAGGTATGAGGTACGTTCGGCCCATCCTGGTGCTGGCTGCGGCGGTCATGCTGGCGGGCGCCGCCATGGCCCAGCAGCCGATCAAGATCGGCGGCGCGTTCAATTTGACGGGTGCGCTGTCCTCGCTCGACGTCCCGGCCGCCAATGGCGCCAAGCTTGCCGTCAAGGAGATCAATGCTGCCGGCGGCGTTCTCGGACGTCCACTCGATCTCGTCGTGTACGACGGCAAGACCGACCCCGCAACGATCACCAACATAGCCACGCAGATGATCAGCGGTGACCACGTCGTGGCGATCACCGGGTTCACCGACTCCGACTCCGCCCTGGCGCTTGGGCCCATCGCCCAGCGCAACAAGATCCCCTTCGTCACCGCCGGCGCCACGTCGCCGCTGCTGCCCAGCCAGATCGGCACCTACATGTTCCTGGAGCCGTTCGGCGACAACGTTCAGGCGGCCGTCGGCGCCGAGTACGCCATGAAGAACTTCGGCATGACGGCGTACTTGCTCTATGACAAGGCCACGGAGTACACCAACCTGCTGGCCGGCTACTTCAAGGACGCCTTCACCCATGGTGGCGGCAAGATCCTCCTCGAGGACTCCTACAAGTCCGGGGACACCTCGTACACCGCGCAGATCACCAAGCTCAAGGCGCTCTCCACCCAGCCCGACTTCCTGTACATCTCGGCGATGCCAGACGACATCGGCACCATCGTCAAGCAGGTGCGTCAGGCCGGAATCGACCTGCCCATCATCGGCGGCGACGGCTACGATACGCCGCTGCTGGTCAAGGTGGCCGGCCCCGCATCGAACAACGTCTACTACACGACTCACGCGCTCATGACCATGGACAGTACGCCCGCCGTCCAGAAGTTCATGCTGGCGTACAAGGCCGAGTACGGCAAGGACCCCGAGAACGCCTTCGCCGCGCTCGGCTACGACGCCGTCCACCTCATCGCGCACGCCATCGAGCAGGCCGGCTCCACCGACCCGACCAAGATCCGCGACGCCCTGCAGGCCACCAAGGACCTGCCCGGCGTCACCGGCGCGATCAGCTACACCGACGGCAAGCGCGTGCCGCAGAAGCAGGTCACGGTGATCGGGGTGAAGAACGAGAAGCTCTACCTCGCCGCTCAGCTCGCCCCCACCTACATCCCCACGCCCTGACCCCACATCGACCATCGGCCGCCCGGCTGCGAAGCGCCGGGCGGCCGTCTTGAAGGTGCCGTGCGCCGGCACCAGGAGGCGAGATGAAGGACACCAGATGAGGGGCCGACCATGAGAGACGCCATCTATCATCTGCTGAAGGCGCTGGACGTGCGGTCGGTTCGCTTCGTGACCAGCGGCACCAGCAACGTCATTCGCGGCAAGGCCGTGACGATCGAGTCCCTCACAGACGTATGGGAGGGCGGCGTGGGGTTCACCCAGGCGCTGCAGGCATTGCCGGTCATGTACGACGCCGTGGTGGCCGAGAGCGGCCTCGGGCCCGTCGGCGAGGCCTATCTCGTCGCCGATTGGGCGACGCTGCGGCCGCTGCCGTACGTGCCCGGCCACGCTCGTGTCTTCGGCGACTTCCACGTCGGCGGCGAGCCCTGGGCGTACTGCGCCCGCAGCTTCCTGAAGCGTGTGCTGGCCGATGCCGAGCGCGCCGGCGTGGCGCTGCGCGCTGGCTACGAGTACGAGTTCATCGTGTTGAAAGGACGCGACCCGCTGCAGGCGATCGACGACACCGTCTTCGCGGCCACACAGGGCGCCGATCTTGGCGCGGAGCTGATCGACGATATCAACGAGGCCCTCGAGATGCAGGGCGTGCACATCGAGCAGCACTACGCCGAGTCGGCTCCGGGCCAGTACGAGCTGGCGGTGGCGCCGGCCGACCCGCTTGTGGCGGCCGATGCCAACCTGATCGTGCGCGAGACGGTGCGTGCCCTGGCGCGCCAGCACGGCCTGGTGGCCAGCTTCCTGCCCAAGATCTTCGAGAGCGCGGCCGGCAACGGCTGCCACCTCAACCTCTCGCTTACCCGCGGTGGCGCGAATGCCATGGCCGACCCCGGCCGTCCGCACGGCCTATCCGAGGCTGCAGAGGCGTTCATGGCGGGCGTGCTCGAGCATCTGCCCGCGCTCATGGGCGTCACGATCGCCAGCGCCAACTCGTACAACCGCATACGCCCGCACTTCTGGAGCGGTGCATTCCGTGCCTGGGGCAAGGACAACCGCGAGGCCGCGCTGCGGCTGCCGACCGGGCGCCACGGGCACGGGCCGAACCACTTCGAGCTCAAGGCGAACGACATCACCGCCAACCCCTACCTTGCCCTTGGCGCGGTCATCGCTGCCGGTCTGGACGGCCTCTCGCGGGGGCTGACGCTTCCCGCGCCGGTGCAGGGCGATCCCGGCCTGCTCAGCGATGATGAACGCAAGACGCTGGGCATCGAGGCCTTGCCGACGGATCTGGAGGAGGCGCTGCGTCGCCTCGAACGCAACGAGGTACTTGCCGGCACGTTCGGCGCCGAGGCGTTGCGGGCCTACCTGGCCGTCAAGCGCAACGAGTGGCAGGCCACCAAGGACATGACCTTGGACGAGCAGGTGTCGCTGCTGCTGGAGCGTTACTGATGGACTTGTCTGGCGTCGCCGTCGTCGACCACCACGCGCACAACATTGCTTTGGATGGTGTCATCGCGGCCACGCCTTATGCGGCGCCGTTCACGGAGGCCAGCGACCCAGAGGCGGTGTCGAGGTACGCCCCCGACACGTTTGCATACCGCCGCAGCCTGCGCGACCTCGCCGAGCTCTTCGGCGTCGCTCCCGAGGCCGATGCGCTTCGCGCAGCCCGTGAGCGGCTGGGCGTGGAGGCGACGACACAGCTGTGCTTCGACGCTGCCAACCTGGAGGCGCTGT